>JBCCKZ010000011.1:0-22907 GCA_039027135.1 Planctomycetota bacterium | reverse complement strand
TACGCCGCGATCGAGCGGCTTGGTCTGACGTTTGAAATCGAGAATGAGATTGTCAAAGTGGACGCCGATTTGAGCGTTGGAGAGGAACAGCTTCAGGCGGGAGATTTGTTTAAAAAAATCCGCCTTCTAACGGACGTCGAAGAGCTTCCCGAATACCTGAGATCCTCTCTCTTTGAAGAGATGACCAAGCAACTTGTAGAGGGGCATGAGTTAAAGGAGGACCAGCCGCTGACGTCCATCATCTCAAGCTTGCGTTACTTCCCCGTAGGAACTCGGTTTGAGATCCTGGCCACTCGACCAACGTCTGGAGGTGAAGTGATCTCAGCAGAGCTTGCTTTGGGCTCATCCAACTACCCGGCCATGTATCGGGGAATTGTGCTCTCCGCTTTGCAGCGGGTAAGGACTGCGGATTCCATTGGCGACGCTTTGGGCCTTGGTGTCCGTGAAGGCAAGCGACGATTTGGTGATGTGCTGAAGTTCTTGACGTTGGTGCCGCAGGGTAAGGTCAGGCTTAAGCAGGTCGCTGGGCCGGTCGGGATTGCGACCATCGCCAAGAGCAGCGCCGAACAGGGAATTTCGAAGGTATTTCTGTTCCTCACCATGCTCTCGATGAATCTTGCGATTCTGAACTTCCTGCCGATCCCGGCTTTGGACGGCGGGCATATGGTTTTTCTTACCTATGAAGCGGTGATGGGCCGGCGAGCAAATGAGCAAGTCGAATTCAAATTAACCGTCGCTGGCGTGCTGGCGTTGTTAACATTGATGGTCGTGGTTGTCGCCAACGATTTGGTTCGTTTATTTGGTTGATCGCAGGAAGATCGATGTTGCAGCGTTTATTTCTCATTGTCTTTGTGGCAATGACATTTTTAGTCTCGGTGGTTACCGAGAGCCTGGGGCAGGCCGGGACCGATCTCGTTGTGGAGGTGCGCGGTAAGCTCGTCCGACCGGATCGCGCAGGGATCATCGTTGAGAGTGAAGACGGCGAAACGATAGCCGTCGCTTACCCGCCCACCGTCACGTCGCTGAGTTTTGAGGCTGCCGCCAAGCCCGAGTTCTTGTCTCGTGGAATGATGGTTCGATTCAAAGGGAACTTCAATCAAGCCGGGATGGCTCAAGGGCCGATTAAAACCGTCGAAATATTTGGTCCCGTTGATGTCAAGCAGTTGTCCAGCTCACAGCGAGAGAGATTCACGCCCGGCGTCCACCTAGATCGCAAACACAAACGCAGTGAACCGCCGCCGCCTATTGCCACAGTAACGGTTGTCGGCAGTTTCGCTGGCGTTCAGGGCAACATGATGGTTGTTCAAGCTGGTAAGACACTAGTTAGAGCTCCCGTCAACGAAGAGACCAAGGTGATCGTTAAGTTCAATTCTTTGGAACTCGCGAAGGCCGGCGACCCGGTGTATGTGAAGGGTTTCCAGAATGCCGGCGAAAAAAATGTTCGCGCCTCAACCATACGCATTCGCCCTGAACGAGTTTATGGAGAGAAACCGCCCGAAGAGGAAAAACCCAAGCGAAAACGCCGTGGTGAGAAGTCCGAGGATGCCGATGAAGATGGCGAGTCTGACGAGGGCGAAGAAGCGAAGGCCGCACAAGAGGGCAATGATTCGTGACGGATCAGCCTCGTCTGATCCAGAACGTTCGCATTGTCGATCCAGCATCCGGCACTGATTGTGTTGGCGCGTTGGGTATGGCCGATGGGCGCATTGTCGACGCGAAGACCTTGGTAGGTCAGCCACATGTTGAGGTGATCGACGCGAGTGGTATGGTGGCGATGGCCGGTGGCATTGATTTACATACGCATATCGGTGGTGGAAAGCTTACCATCGCCCGGATGCTTCTGGGTGATGCACCGGAGGTTCAAGCTGATCATTTCTTGCCGACAGTGTCTCAGACGGCTGAACGATACCTCGACATGGGATACACAACCTGTTTTGAGCCAGCGATGTTGCCATCCAACGCGAGAGCAGCCCATAGCGAGATGGTGGACGTCCGTGGGCTAGACACCGGTGGTTATTGTCTGCTCGGCAATGACGAGACGCTTCTATCCATGATCGCTGATGATGTGCCGCAGGGTCTCATCAATGACTACGTTGCCTTCATGGTTCGTGCCACTCGCGCAATGGCTGTAAAAGTAGTTAATCCAGGTGGCATCGACGCGTTTAAATACAACGTTCGGAGCTTTGATGTTGATTCGCGACATCCTCGATACAACATCACCCCGGGCGATATCATCCGACGCCTTTGCAGAGCCGTGCACGAAATCGGTCTCGTGCATCCGCTGCATGTTCATGCGAGCAATCTTGGTGTTCCCGGTAACATCGAAAGTACGTTAGCAACTATCAAGGCGGCTGACGGTTTGCCGATTCATCTCACACATGTTCAGTTCCATAGCTATGCGTCAACCGGTGACGAGGAAGGTCATTCGGCTCTCGGATCTGCCGCTGATCGACTGGTCGACGCGATGCGGAAGAATCCCAACGTGACGGTCGATGTTGGCCAGGTGATGTTTGGCCAAACCGTAACAATTAGCGCCGATGCCATGCATCAAACCGCGAATTTGAAGTTCGCGAATCCGAAACGCTCAATGATCTTGGCGATTGAGTGTGAGGCGGGCTGTGGTGTCGTTCCCTTTCGATACCGACGCAAGAACTTTGTCAATGCGATGCAGTGGGCAATCGGTTTGGAACTCTTCCTAATGATCGATGATCCCAGTCGAGTATTTCTGACAACCGATCACCCCAATGGTGGTCCGATGACGACCTATCCGCACTTGATTCGTTTGCTTGGTGATCGGTCGTTCCGCGAAACGGCTTTGTCGGAGATTCACCCCGACGCGGCCGCCTCTTGTAGTTTGCGGGGCTTGGAGCGTGAATACTCTCTTTCGGATATCGCTTCGATGACACGTTCAGGACCGGCGGCCGTGCTCGGTTTGTCGGATCGTGGAACGCTTGCGCCCGGGAAGATTGCTGATGTGACGATCTATCGAGGTCAAGCTGATTGGGAAGCAATGTTCTCTCGGCCCGAGTACGTGTTTCGTCGCGGGAACTTGGTTCGACGAGCAGGACGAACGGTTGCATCAGAGATGACGTCGGACTCAACACTAATTGCACCTGTCGAATTCGATCCGCGTTCAATCCCTATTATTCGAGAACGATATGAGGCGACATCGACCCATGGACTAGATCGCTTATGGATTCATGAAGAAGAGATCGGCGAGGGCTTTCGATGTGAAACCGGGACCGTTCGGGAGCGAGTCCAGTGAGCGAAGCGGTCCGCATCGATGGTGTGGAAATCGTCGATGAGTTTGCCGAAGCCTTCGACATGAAGGCCACTAGACTCATCATCACCGGACACGACTCCTATTGGGCCCATCAAGCTGCTAGCACGATGACTGGATTCGGCACCAGTGTGATTGCCTGCGGTGCGGAAACAGCAATTGAACAGGAACTCTCACCCGAAGACACACCCGACGGACGCCCCGGGTATTCCGTTTTGATGTTTGCGGTTTCGGGAAGCGAGTTGGAGAAGCAGATCACCAGACGAGTTGGTCAATGTGTGCTGACTTGTGCGACAGCCGCTATCTTTGCCGGCGTTCCGGAAACGGATCCACCATCGAAGAAGCGATTGGGGCTCGGCAAAGCGATTCGCTTTTTTGGTGACGGTTACCAAGTCAGTAAAAAGTTGCATCGAAGCGATGGTACTTCAACGAGGTATTGGCGAGTTCCCGTCATGGATGGTGAGTTCATCATCGAACACGACGTTGCTCGCATTGATGGTATTGGCGGTGGAAACTTCATTCTTCTCGCCGAGACAATCGATGCAGCGCTTTTAGGCTGTCGAGCCGCGATCGATGCAATGGCTAAGCTACCCGAGGTCATCACACCGTTTCCGGGTGGTGTAGCCCGAAGTGGTTCCAAAGTCGGTTCCAAGTATCCAAAGCTATTCGCATCAACCAACGATGCCTACTGTCCTACGCTCCGCGATGTTGTTGATAGCTGCCTACGTGATGATGAAAATGCGGTTCTGGAAATCGTTATCGATGGTTTGAACTTTGAGGCGATTGCAGAATCAATGCGAGTGGGAATCCTGGCCGCTTGCCAAGCAGCGGGCGATAGAGGTCTTCGCCGGATTACCGCGGGCAACTACGGCGGTAAACTAGGGCGTCACCATTTCCGGCTGGTTGAGTTATTCTAAGGCGATGTCGTTTTGGGATACCTTTCGAATTGCCGTGTTGGCGCTGCGCAAAAACAAGATGCGCGCGATTCTGACCGTTTTGGGCGTGGTCATTGGGATCGCGGCCGTCACGACAATTGTTTCGATCGGTGAAGGAGCTCATCGTTTGGTTCAAAGCGAATTCAAGACGCTTGGAACGAACGTTATTTTGATTTTTCCGACTTACGACAACTCAGGTGGAGTTCGTGGTGAGCGGCAAGCCTCGTTGAGTTCTACGGATGCGGACGCCATCGTACGCGATTGCAGAGAAGTGGTCGCTGCCTCGCCGCTCGTTTGGACCGGCGGTCAGGTCATTTATGGCAACGACAACTGGAACGCCAAAACCATGATGGGGGTTGGCGAGAATTACTTGACAGTGCGGAATTGGGATCTTGAGGCTGGGTCATTCTTTGGTCGCGGTGATATCGAAGCCAGTAGCAAGGTCTGCGTGATTGGCCAGACACTCATCAAAGAGCTGTTTCGCACTTCCAATCCCATCGGTGCTTCCATTCGTGTAAATAGCGTTCCCTTTCGCGTGATTGGTATTCTGGACGCCAAGGGAGCCGGTTTGGACGGCAGCGATCAAGATGATGTTCTGTTGATGCCACACACGACCGTCCGAAAGCGAATCAATGGCACCGCATTCGATGAGGTTCATGGAATCATGGCATCAGCTCGTGAGGTCAGCACGATGGGCGCGGCGACAAGCGAGATCAAACAGCTGTTGCTGCAAAGACATAAGATCGACGATGAGGAGAAAGCGGACTTTCAGGTTCAAGACACGACGGAGATCGCATCCGCATTGACCATGATCACCGGAACGCTGACCGCCATGTTGTCAGCGATCGCTGGCATCTCTTTGGTCGTGGGCGGCGTCGGCATCATGAACATCATGCTGGTCTCTGTGACCGAGCGAACCCGAGAGATTGGAATTCGGATGGCGATTGGCGCACGTGGACGAGACATCTTGAGGCAGTTTCTGCTCGAGTCAGTGTTGTTGTCTTGTCTTGGCGGTTTGATTGGGCTGAGTCTGGGTACTGCCTTGTCGATGGCCGCGGCAACGGCCATCAACACGTACAAACCTGATCTGGAGTGGCCCATGGTGATTTCAATACCGGCTGCTTTGGTTGCGATGGGATTCGCAGCAGCTGTCGGCATGTTTTTTGGCTACTATCCGGCACGTCGAGCTAGCAGGTTGGATCCGATTGACGCGTTGCGATATGAGTGAGGCACTCATTCAATTACGTGACGTCAGGCGAGTTTATGAAGTTGGCGAGATGGAGGTTCACGCTTTGAGGTCCGTCGATCTTGAAATTCAAGCTGGCGAATATGTTGCGCTCATTGGTCCCTCGGGAAGTGGCAAGTCGACGTTGATGAATACGCTGGGATGTCTGGACCGGCCATCCCACGGTAGCTACCTCCTCGGTGGAGAGGAGATTACGACCATGAATCGCGATGAGCGTGCGGCGATTCGGAATCGCCGGCTTGGTTTTGTATTTCAGAACTTCAATTTATTGCAACGAACATCGGCGATGGAAAACGTCGAGTTGCCTCTCATGTACGCTGCCAAGATGACTTCGAAACAACGTCATGAGCAAGCGGAGAAGATGTTGTCGCTCGTGGGGCTGGGAGACCGTTTGGATCACCATCCAAGTCAGTTGTCTGGCGGGCAACAGCAACGAGTCGCGATTGCCAGGGCTCTCGTCAATGAACCATCGATTTTGATGGGTGACGAACCAACCGGTAATCTTGATTCGAAGACCAGCCGTGATGTTATCCGACTATTCCGTGAACTAAACCAAACCCAGCGGATCACTGTGATTTTGGTAACGCACGATGCAAACGTTGCCCGGAACGCGGATCGAATCATCGTTCTCAGAGATGGCGAGATCGTCGAAGACACCGACGATTTCGAGCATGCTAAGCGGGCGCTGGAAGTAGCACCCTTGTAATGTGTATAGTCTCGGCTGTAGCCGGCCTAGGTCATGTGATTGAGTGACCGCGAATATTTCATTCTGGGCAAAGCCCAGGGTAGATGCAGTTTCCGTGGTGCAAGCCCCCACGGCAAGGAGCTGTAGCCGCTCCGCGGCAAAACAGGGTGCGAGTTGCGGCGAGTGTCACGCCATCCACAAGCCCTCTATCCACAACCTTGAGAGTATTGAATCAGAGTGGCGTCGCCTTGCCCTGACGTTCCGCAAGGCGATCCACAGCGTCAAGTTCTTGAAGATGGCTTAGCAGAATCCTTCGCACTTCGAAGATGGCTTTAGGTTGCATGTGGATCGAGGTGTGCTCGGCGTCAACGACGATCTCACTTTCGGTCCGTCCGGGATCTAGATGAGCGCTCTCGAAATCGACAACACCATCACCACGGCGTTCTCGACTGTACCAAGAGCGTTTTTCTAGCACGCCAACGATGTTATGGAGTTTGACGTCAGGCGCAACGATGGCACGCTCTATTACCGGGAAGATTGGGGATTCGGGAGCGAGTGAGTCGATGGCATTGGCGGTCGTCAAAAGTGCTGTGTCTTTGAACAAGTTGGGGTTGAGATTTGCCAAGCGTTCACCCGTTCGCACAGCCATCACTGGCAGATCAATCGCCATTCGCGCGAGCCAACGCGTGAAGCCGTTCGCAAAGTGACTCCCGTGATGAGGAGTTCCAATGGTGATGACGCGTTTGACCGATGAATTAGGTTTAAAGAAGAGCGCGCTGACGAGTTGAGTTCGATCGTCACTTTCACCTTTCAACCTGGCGAGGGCTTCGTCAGCGTTCCTGGCGGGCTGATCACTCACGATTTCCCAGAAGTCGTCGCCACTATCGATGGTTTGCATTCGGCTGACCAGCCCGCCCATCGAGTGACCCACTAAGACCATTTCATCAAGCGGCTTGTGGCGACGACCAGGGTCGAAGGCATTTCGCATGGCACGCAAATCACGTCGCAATTGAGTGGCGCTAAGCCAAAAAGGTTGGCCAGACGGATAAAGATAAAACCAGAACTGATAGCGTTCGCGGATCTCGGGAAAGCTGCGGAGGTCATTAAACATGTCCATCCACGTCATTGGGCTCGACCACAAGCCGTGAACCATCAAGACTGGTATGCGATCAGGGTCATACGGCTCGAGCATGTATAGCCCGCTGCGTTTGAGAGAGTCATTGGGGTTGAGCAAACCCTCGGTAGCACGATTCCGTTTCCGAAAGTCGGGGCTATCCAAAAAGAACGCAAGTGGCGTTGTCAGATCCGTTTCCAATGGAACCCATTGGTCATTCAGAAAGATCTGGTTAGCGGTCAGCGGATCAAAGAATTCGAGAACGCAAACGTTGGCGTCACCAGGCCGACGCGTCGGAGATTCCGGCAAGCATCGCATCATCGCGGTGACAGCGTAGGACAAGCCATCTGGATAGTAGCGTTCCGCTTCGGGCGGCGCGATGGGGGTTGAGTGCGAGACTTGTTGGACGGTGGCGCCACCTAATTGCGGTTGAGGCTTGCGCACCGCAATCAATGGGACCCCAAGTCCATAGGTCGTGTGACGATTGCGAAGCGTTTCAATCTCGTAATCGCTAACGAATTCATATCGGTCGAACTCATCTTCACTCCACCCACCGCGGATGGCTGTCTTTACAACGAATTCACGGCTTGGCGTTTTGATCGTATAGGTTTCACCGGGCTTGATGGAGTTGCCATCGGTGAGCAGTCGTAGCGTATCTTCGAGGGCTTGATTGTAGATATCGCAAGCACCTCGAAATTGGGGGTCGTAAAAGTTTCGGGATCTAGCCAAATCCTCGCTGAACAAATAGTCATAGCTGTTGGTTAGCGCGACGCCGAAATGGTTGAGGGCCGAAACGCTATCGCCCTGTTGTTCAGCACGCTTCCCTTCGACGTAGGAGAGCTCCGCCAAAGCGTGGATTAGTTCACCGTCTGGCGATCCCTGGATTCGATCGCGGATGCTCTGAAAGCACTGTTGGTGGTCCTGCTCGTAGATGTCGACCATGTCGAAGCGTTGGAGTGTTCTCCATGTCCGATCGCTGACCTTAGGGCCGCGAAAGCTGACCAGCTGAAGCTGCTGGCCCAGAGGATTTTCACGAACCCGCCGAAGCGAAAGGAAACGCGAGGTGCATCCCGATGAGCATAGAATCCCTACAACAAGAAGAAGCACAACTCGGTGTGGCCCAGGCGTGTTTCGCCGTCTGTTGCAAAAGAGTCGAGCAACCGGCGAAAGCCACAAACACGTGGGCTCAGGTGGAACGCTTCGTTGGGGCCGGTAGAACATCGACCGGTAGATAGAACTCGCAAGTTCAGCCGGTCAATGCCGATGTGTTCCACGGCTCATGTTCCACCGTTGGCTTGTCTGAACGCTTTCTAGTTTCACACGAGTTTCTGCCATAGCCTGTGAGATGGACAATGCCTATCGTAAAGGCGAAGCCCAAGCGTTAGAGGCCAAATTGAGTTTGGCCAGCTGACGCGGATGTGCAGGGAAGGACAATCTCGATCAATCGCTCGCCGACTAATCGGCAAACTCCGCATAATCGTCCATGAACCTCCGGGTCGCGTGGGACACGATCACAAAGGGGAATTTTCTGCGACTTGATTTTTTGACCGGGCAGGTTTTGTGACCTAAGTTCGTATGCCGGAGGCTCGAACCTTATCGAAGGTTTGAATCTTGGCATCCCCCGAATGACGCCTGCTGAGAAGCCGCCCGCTCATGCCAATTCTCAAATTTTCACGACACTCCAACGCTTCCACTCCCAATCGAGTTGGACGAGTGAAGCGTCGTCTTTGCTGGTTAGCCTTGATGCTCGGAAGCGTCGGCGGCCTAGGCACCGAAGGATTTGCACAGCAGCCGCTGCCGGAGAGCGTGATTGCCGAACCCATTCGCGACTCAGGTTCCTCCGTTGAAGATGTCTTGGTTCATGGTCGCGAGTTGGAAGATGCGGAAATGTGGGCGGAGGCAGTCGCCCATTACGAAAAGCATCTTCGCGAGCACCCGACCCATGTCGAACTTTACCAATCGATGGTTCGCAGCCGACTCAACTTTGATGTCGGTAGACGAATGCGGGACGATAGCTACTTGCAGATGGTAAGGTCGCAGTCGGTCGCATCTGCGTTGGATCTCTACGATGAGACTCTTGCCAACTTGCAGACCCACTATGTGGATTCAATGGATTGGTCGCGAGTCCTATTACACGGTACGGCTGCACTCGAGGTCGCATTGATGGATCCTGCGTTCGTTGCAAGTGCGAATATCCCTGTAGATGCGGCGAAAGTTCAACAGTTCCACGATAACGTCTATTCCAGAATCCGCGACCGAAGTACCCAGACTCGTCATGATCTGCGCGGCACAGTCGCCAACGTTGCATTAAGAGCCGAAACCGAACTGGGCGTTTCAGGCTCATTTGTCGTGATGGAGTTTCTTGCCGGTGCGATCTCGACACTCGACAGCTACACGCGATTACTTTCGCCAACGCAGCTGGACGAGATGTTCAGCAATATCGAGGGCAACTTCGTCGGTCTTGGATTGGAACTGCAAAGCCTGGAGCAAAAGCTTCAGATCGTATCGGTCATCCCTGGAGGTCCGGCTGAGCAAGCGGGTATCAAGGGTGGTGAACGTATCATCGCGGTCAATCAAACAAGCACATACACCGATGATCCAACTCGCGTTGCAGACTTACTTCGTGGTCCCGAGGGCAGCGTCGTCGAGGTTGAAGTTGAGTCGATTGACGGTGAGACTCGAACGCTGAGTGTCCCACGGCGCCGGGTCGATGTTCCTTGTGTTGAGAACGTCCATTTTGTTGATGTCGAAAAACGCATTGGCTACCTCCGGCTAACGGCCTTTCAAAAGACAACCACGCGTGATGTCGAAAAAGCTCTTTGGCAGCTCCACCGCGAAGGCATGCGATCTTTGATCGTTGATGTTCGAGGTAACCCGGGTGGTCTTTTATCGGCCGCCGTTGAAGTAGCAGATTACTTTGTCGAGCGAGGAGGAATTGTCTCCACGCGGGGACGAAATACTCGAGAGACTTACGACTACCGAGCCCACTCAGCTGGCACCTGGCACGTACCGCTAGCAGTTCTCATTGACGAAAACTCCGCCTCCGCAAGTGAGATTTTCGCAGGGGCAATCGCTGATCACCAGCGTGGTGCAATCATCGGTGAAACAAGTTACGGCAAAGGTAGTGTGCAAGGCATCTTTCGAATGCACTCAGGTCCAATTGGATTGTGTTTGACAACGGCCCGTTTCTACTCGCCAACGGGGCGTCAGATCAGCCACAACGGAATCGAACCGACTGTGAACGTCCCATCTCGCTACATCGCCGCGAGGCCGGATGAGTCCGGCCGAATTGTGACGGACGAACGTGATGAAGTCTTGCAGCGGGCCATCGAGTCACTTCGCGGGCCTCGAGCAGCTCAAGTCGATGAAGGTTGGAAGAGCCGATCGGTTCGCTGAAGCTTCTGACCTTGGCTCAACACGTTACCTTCAGTCTTCGCCGTTGAACTCATCTGACGAATCAGTCTCTGGTTCGTCCTCGAGCGGAATACTAAGGCGACTTTTGGCTTCGACAAGGTTTTTGAAACCGTCTTTGCAGAAGATAAATACACATGCAAAGACCATCAGCCAGATAAATATCAGTGGCGTCGCCGAAACGATGAAGCTGCATCCAATTCCGATGGCAACGGCGACGGCGGCAACACCGAAATTGATGAAGCCAGAGAGCTGCATGTTTCGTATTTGAATGCGTGTCGACCGAGTGATCGCGGTTCGAGCCTGTTGATTGGCCAGGTCTCGCATCGCGGCGAGGTCACGCCCTCGCTCGGGTGCGTGGCTCCGAGGCACGAGAGGTTCATCCGGGCCTATTGGTTCAACGTCGTCATCCGACTCTGAAATATCGTCGACAACGGTTGGCGTGATGATCGTGCTTGCTGGGGCCGCTTCCTCACCAGGACTGCCTTGCACGCGGCCTAGCAAACGATTCATGTAGGCCTCAATGCTATCCTCTTCTTCTTCATCACCAGCTTCGTTTCCCCCTAGAACGCCGGTACCTTCTGACATGGAAGTTTCGCCAGTCGTGCTTGTTGACACCAACGAATGATCGGCAGGCTCTGGCGAGGCTGGTGTTGGCTCGACGGCATCGTCAATCAAATCAGCGTCCGAGAGGCCCATCGGCATTTCGGCAACGGGGTGCGCGAAAGGTTCAGGCTCTACGCGATCAAGCTCGATCGAAGAATCTTCATTTTGGTTTGTGTTTTCAGCGAGCTGTCCTTGGTCCTGATCATCATCGATGGCTTGTTGCAGCAGATCAGGTGTGACCATTTGAGTCGAATCGGTTTCGTCTGAGCTCTCGCTGGTAAGTTCTGCGATCAGGGCGCTGGCAAAGCCATCCGATTGACTCTCGGAGGCTGCTTCGTCATGTTCACTTGGTTCGTTTGGCTCCTCTTGAGTTTCTTCCGACTCCAATTGAAGCGTGGAATCAACTTGTTCAGATTCGGAATCAGTTGAGCACTCAAGTTCGTGATTTTCAAGTGTTGATCTTTGTTCGATAAAAGCCGAATCTGTTGGCTCAACGCTGTCGGTCTCTGTCAAGCCGTTGGCTGCCTGTTCTTCGGAATCGTCAACCGGATCGTTCTGACCAAAGTATCGGTCCCATCGCACGCTATCCGGTGCTTCCAAGCCTGGAGCTTCGTTGGGGTCAATCAGCTCCTGGCTGGGAGATCGCGATTCATCATTCGAGTCAAAGCTCGATTGGGTCGTATCGGTATGGTCATGTTGAGTGTCTTCGACGTTCCAAGGTGAAGCTGGGATGGCTTCATCGGCAAAGCCGGAAGTCGACGAAGAGTCTTGATCCTTATCAAAGCTGCCAGCCTCGAATGAGTCCAGCCTCGCCGTCGCCTGCCAATGTCCAGATTCGTCGGACTCGTGAGCGAAATCTGCATCTTGGGATGTCTGGCTATCCGATGACAAGTCTCGTTCGTTCGAGATCTTAGAGTCATTGGAGAATTCAGATTTGTTAGAAAGCCCGGGCTCATCCGAGAACTCAGATTGATTTGTTGGCTCGGGTTCACTTGAGAAATCAGGCTCGCTCAGCGATTCCGGGTGAGTGGGGAACGCAGCTTCTCCGGTCGGATCGGATTCGCGAGTGAAGTCGTCTTTGCCGCTGGCGTGTGAACCGCCCGCGTCGCTTGATGCAGCGTGGAAGCTCGATTCGCTGTCCGAGGCCGTTTCCTCGTCATCCCATCGACTCATCAGTGGAGCGGTTGCGTCGATCGAAGCGTTGGCTGGTACGTCGCCAACGTCTTGCTCATCATCAATGGTGTGATCCGATGGCGGGGCGTCGATTTCCTCGGCGGCGTCGCTGGAATGGCCGTGGGTAGCATTGATCGGTGTTTCTAGAACGACACTCGAGGGATGCTCCCAGCCTTCGGACGAGAGCTTTTCAGCTTCAACTGCTTGATTGCGTTCCTCACGAAGTGAACGAACTTCTTCGGTGAGATCGGCATTCCGATCTCGAAGATCACTTAGCTCTCCTTGGGTGCGAGCAAGCTCATCCTCAACATTCTGAAGCTGTGTTCGAAGTTCGTTGGCGAGTTTCTCTGACGCTTCGCGTTCTGACGTGTCTTCAGTGCTTGACCGTAGTTGTTCCTCGAGAGAGCTTATCCGCACGAGAGCCGATTCGTTCTCAAGTTCTAGGTCGCGTGCTTGTGATCCCGAAGCTTCAACGTTGGCATGTAGTTCCTCGATCTCGCTTTGCAGCTTCTCGATGGTTTCTTGGCTTTGGATGAGTGATTGCTCATTCTCGCGAAACGCCAGCTCGTTTCGCGATTGCTCATCTTCACTTCTTCTCGCGATCTCAGCTCGTTGGCTCTCGAGCTGTTGGCGATCCAGGTCGAGCTGCTCTTTTTCTTCGTTGAGCGATTCGAGCTGAGAAGAGAGTTCTGAAACTCGATTCTCCGCAAGCCGTAGTCTAGCTTCACTCGTGGCTTGAGCGTCGATTGCGTGGTCGCGTTGAGCTTCGATTTGAGATCGAACCTCCACTTGCAACTGTTGTTGGTTTTGATAGCCCTCGGCTGCCGATTCGAGCTCGGTTTGACGATCGACAAGCGACTCGATTTGGCCGTTCAGGCCGTTCATTGCATGGCGAAGTTGATCGACAGACTCGGCCGCCGTTCTTGCTTCGCCCTGAGCGGATGCCAGACGATCTAGCGTGTCAGCTAGCCTTTCCTCATATCGACTTTGAATTTGATCAAACTCAACTTGTCGCGAGTGCATCGACTCGCGTTGGCGACGCATCTCGTCAAGAACAGATTCAAGCGAACGTTCACGCGCGGCAAGCACATCATGTAGTGCGAAAACGGCGTCACGTTGTTGATCGACCTCGCTCTGTTTTTGGTCGAGTCGCTGGTTTTGGAGCTCCAGCTCGCTCTCCTGACCGCGTAGGCGAGCCTCCCATCGATCGGCCTCGTCCCATCTTCGATCGACTTCCTTCTGCCGATCCCTCCATTGGTCGACTTCATGACGAAGTCGCTTTCGCCAAGCTTCATCATCTTCGGCCGTGGCTTCTTCGGATAACGCGCTGGCCGACTTCGATACACCCGATGCATCTATTGATGCGGAAACGTCTTCTCCTGACGCATCAGCGAGGATGTCAGCGGTTGAGCGGATAGAATCGTTCGGATTGCCACTGACACGAGTCAGCGTGAAAACATAATTCCCCAGCTTGAATCCATCACCCGTGTTCAGTTCGGATGACGTCACCGCGGTGTCGTTTACGACGAGGGGTTCGGAGTAGGATCGGATGGTGATGGAATCTCCCACGCGATGAAGAACCGCGTGGATGGGACGAACCAGGTCGTTGGAAACTCGAATGGAGCAGCCTTCAGCGGATCCGAAGGTGTACCGGTACCCTGTGAGACGCAGTCGGCGCGAGGGCTGACCCCGATAAGTCACAGCGAAATCCATTGCATGGAAATTCGTGTTGGCCTGGTTTTTATCGTCTTCCGTCGACTTGGTCGGCGAGTTAGCGATCGGCGTATCAGTCATTTCGGGCCATCCGTGGCGTTGAAATCGACGGGGGGATTCTGGAACGCCGAACCGCGGGCGCAGCATTCCTAATAGTTCGGGTTTCGGTTCAGAGGGTTAGATGCAATGAGCGGAATTGTGCGATTTGGCAGACTTTGACGTCTGCGGCCGCTCTGACGGTCAGATTTCCGGGCGAATCGTGCAGAATCCGGCTAATCGATTAGTTGCGTCCCGAAGGAAAAGCATTTTCGGCGAAGCTCACGGGAATCCGGATGAGGTTTTGGCGCCGCTCGTATAGTACGGCCGAGAGTTTCACGGCGTTTGGAACGCCAAAATCCTAAATGGTGATCAAACGAAATGTCCCGCCAAAAATCCATCGCCAAGATAAGAGACCTTTTGGTTCGACGCCGTGATGCGCTGCATTGTGCCCTAGAAGGTGATTTGAGCCTGCTACGAGAGCTTCATCAGGAACGTACCGGTGACATGCTCGATGCCGCGGCCGACTCAATCCAGGATGAACTCAATAGCCAATTGATCGATGCGGAGAGTCGGGAGTTGCAAGCGATCAATGACGCGATCATTCGTTTCGATCAGGGGACGTTTGGTGATTGTTATGAATGTGGTAAGCCCATTCCTCTCGATCGACTTCGTGCCATTCCCTATGCGGTCGATTGCATCCAGTGCCGGCGGGAGTCCGAGCGACGAAGTGAACGAGCGTCCGCGATGGGATTCTCGAATCCATCTTGGTCCAACACGTAGCTCTGACGTCGCGAGGTGTCCGCTGGCGGAGTGGTTATGCCATGTGATGGGATCAATCGAGAGACACCGATCATGCCTTGGCTAGCGGTCGCTCAAGCAAGAAGCCAACCATTGTGCGAATGGCCTTCGAGACGTCGATGCCTAGGATGATCGCGTCGGCTCTCACCTCCTGAGCCGGTACCTCTCCCGCTGCTAGGCTCACCTCAAACCATGTTTGCTCGCGTTTCCAGTTTCACAACTTTGCAGCGTCCAAGCCAAGTCGCTTTCGCGTCGAAATGGTTTGGCTTGGCGCTAAGTTTAAGTGGTGCATTTTTCGGATTGGCAAATTCCGCCCAATCGCAAGATCTCACCGGACCAGGCTATCTTGGCGATACCACAAACGATCAGTTTCAAAGCCGTTCGCTTCGAAACGAATCCGGTGACAAGCTCGCTGTAAGCGTTCGACGTCCATCGCTAGAGAGTCCATCGTTTGAAGAATCGATCGATGTGCGTCGCGATGCCATGTTTGATGAGCTCGCTGCAGAGTACGCAACCTTTGATCGTCTAGGCCGTTTTGTGCGACGTGTTTCGCACCTGGTGAAACCAAGTGTGATTCATATTGAAGCCCACAAGACTGAAACGACGGTCACCGGGCGTCAATCCTTCGATGAAGCTGGTAGTGGCGTGGTCATACAAATTAGCGATGGATCGAAGTGGGTGTTGACGAATCGACATGTGATCAATGGTGCTTCAAGAAGAGGGATTCTCCTCCGCACCTCCGATGGACGAGAGTTTTATCCGTCTCGCGTGGTTGCAGATGCCAATACGGATGTCGCCGTCATGAAGATTGACGGAATCGATCTGCCGGCGGCGAGGATCGCCAATAGTGAGGATATCGAGATTGGTGATTTCGTGATTGCGATTGGTAGCCCATTCGGACTGAGTCACTCGGTGACCTTCGGCATTCTCTCCGCGAAGGGAAGAAGGGACCTTTCACTCGGTGACCAGAAGATCGAAATGCAGGACTTCTTCCAAACTGACGCTGCCATCAATCCAGGTAATAGCGGCGGTCCGCTGCTGAACCTGCGTGGCGAGGTCGTGGCACTGAATACGGCCATTGCCAGCAGCAGTGGTGGCAGCGAAGGAATCGGGTTTGCGATTCCCATTAATATGGCTGTGACGGTTGCCGAGCAATTGACCGTCAACGGTCGCTTGCGTCGTGGCTATCTCGGCGTAACGCTTGACCCTGAATTCACGACGGCACAATTAGCTCAGAGCTATCAGTCTTTAGTGCGTTCCGGAATCACCAGCGGTGCCCTTGTCAAGAATGTGCGTCAGGATTCGCCGGCCGCTAAGGCCAATTTGCAACGGGGTGACATCATCATTTCGTTCGATGGACGATCGGTTGAATCCGATGATCATCTTGTGGCTCAGGTTGGCATTACACCAGTTGGACGTCCAACCACGATGGTTATCTATCGGGATGGTCAAAGATATCGCACTGAAGTTTCACTCGTCGACCTTCCGTAGTACATTTTGCCGAATGAGAATCCGCGATGGTATTGCAACGCGGAGGCATGATTTATTCAGTTCTCGTCAACGTTGCCGACACGTAAGATCTCCTGCTTCTCACCTTCCGGCCACTCCGATGCAAAGGTAAGGTGCATCGGGGAACCGTCGAATAGCGAAAGTAGCGTCTGCAATGCTACGGTGCGTTCGTCAATCAAGCTGAGCTGATCAATGTAAAGGTCATTGCGTTTCTGTTTAGCGCGAATGTAATTACGTTGGTTCCCAGCAATCCGGTAAACATCCTCGAGTCGTTCTTTCTCACGATTTGCCGAAGCGATTGCTGCCTGAAGTTGATCGGCGAAACGATCAACCGATTGAGTTGAGACGGGTAGGTAGTCCATGCGAGAGTCAAGCTTAGCTTGGAATCGAACTCTCATTTCCAACTGCCTTGAAAGTTGAAAGTCCAGGTTCAACCGAAGGGCAACGTGTTCGTTGTCGGTCAGACGGTACACGGCTTCGCCAACCGCAGTCCTGGGTTTCTCCATTGCCAAAGGCGTCGTCCATGTGACTTCGATTTCGTCCGCTGTTTCGAAGCGTACTTTCCAATTTGTTGGCAAGAGAACGGCGGGCGGGACAAGAAGGTTCCAGCTTGCCGCAAGGTTGGGTTGGTCTAGCGATAGGGGGAATGCATCAGCATGGATCACTTGTCGTAGATAAATCGACCTCACGGAATCATTGATTTTGGTCCGCAAACGGCTCTGTTTGAGCGTCTGAATATCGGCGGCACGAATGTTCTGTTCGTCCCACTGCCATCGAAGAATGTTCTCTCCGGCAAGCGACTCTATCCGTAAACGAGCAACCGCGACTGCCGACTTTGAGAGCTCGATGGCGTGTGTTTTCTCGTTTATCTTCCGCAAAGAAAATGGCTCTTCTCCACCGGAGCGAATTGGAGAGCTCACTCCCGAAAGCAAATAATCTCCCAAGCCAATGGTCAACGATTCATCCAAACGTGAAATGTCAATCGAATTAACTTGATCGTCGTCCTCGGTAACGGCAATCTCTTGAACTTCTGGATCCGAATCGTCAGCGACTTCGGCGGCAAAGCCGGCTGGTCCTAGCGAAGCCGGTGAATCTCCCCCATCCGGATCAGCATTGGGGTTTAACGCTAGTTCGGTATTGGCTTTCAGAGACGGATTGCTACCCTCCGAGTCTGGGGCCGTGTTAGGATCAGGAAGCGATTGCGAATAGCCAGCAAAGATGGCCATTGGATCGACATCCGTAACTAGTTCGGTCTCGTCCTCTCCAGGTTTAGAAGCGGAAACCGTATCCAAGGTGAATGTTCGGGAGTCAATTGAGCTTTGGCCGATGGAGCCTTTAAGGTCATCCAATACGGCATTGGCTCTTTCGTCGGATTGCGGCTCAAGGCTCCCTGGCGATATCTCTTCGTTCAGTTCAAGCGACAAATCACCGGCTTGATCGAGATCAGTATCGATCATGTTTTGTTCCCTGGGTCGAATTGCACTTGATGTATCGCTCGAAGCGAGCGACGCGCTGGAGGACTCCGTTTCAGTCCAGAAAGTAAGTTTCGCTGCCACTCCAAGGATCATGATGGCCGCCGCCCCTGCGAGAATATATTTCGGTTTTGATGAAGGGGCTTTGGGGCGAGGCTGATTTAGATCTCGTACCGCAGCAGGAGTGGGCTTGGGCGATTGCAGAGCCGGCAAATGTTTGCGAACGAGAACACCGCTTTGATTCACAGCGAATGATTCTGGAGTCTCGTGAAACGCGCGTCGAAGTTGGGCGATGTGATAAGCTGGTTCCTTGTCATCCGAGGATTCATCGTGTTCTTGGCCAGACTGCAATGCTAAGTCTTCCGCCCAGATTTCGATCAACGTTGGCGGTGGCTCGCCAAAGCGATCAATCAAAACTTCGAGTTTGTGCTCTTTGGGATGTTGGTTAGTTGTCTCAGCGATTGAGATGGGATTCGAGCTTGCAGTCGTCTCAGGCACGGATAACCGGTCTGCGAGTTGCCGCCATTGGTGCTCTTCGAGGTCGCCTGACTCAGCGGATTGAAGCCAGTGATCCCACGAGCGATCGTCATTGGGAACGTTATTGCGTTGGATTCGTGAATTCGACATGGCCGCACATTTTAGGGTGTATCACCTGTGAAACCGCCCGAATCGTCCGCATCGACAAAGTTTTCCTCGTGCGAACCACCGGAATGATCAAACCTTCGAGTCGGATTGTGCCGATAGACCCGGCTGGAGCGATTGTTCTCGATGTCGGGTGACACTTCCATGCAGAGGCATGGTGGTCGCCAGCTTCGGGCATGATCGTTTGCCTTCATCCCTTTCCAGGCCAGATTAGTGGCCCAGCGGCGGGCGGCCGCGGAGATGTTTGTGATGCACTCAATGATCGAACAACGAACTTATCTACGGCTAAGCCGAACTTACTTTGGCAAAAGCATGATCGCGGTGGTGGCCGCAGCCTACATGCTTGTCGCTGCTCCCGGAGCGACGGCCCAGCCTCCTCGGGCGACCGTGGGTGATTTGGATCTCGAGGGAAGTGGCTTCGTGATGCCTGCAGGAGGCCCAATGCCCCATCAAGCTTTTGCGGGAATGCCTCCCACTGCAGGTGGATTGCAACAGGCTAGCTATCAAGCTCCTCAAGCTTATGGCCCCGTAGGCATGGGGTTACAACAGGTTGGGTTCTATCAGCCTAGCGGTTGCGATATGGGTTACTGCGAGGGCTACGGTCCAGGTCCCTGCGGTATGGGTTGCCAGGGCGGCCCCGGGTGTCCATCGTTCATGAGCGGCGGCGTACTCGGGAAAATGTGTGGTGGCTCGGAGGAGTGCGGCGGCTACCGATTTGATCCTGAGGGATTCATCGAGGGAATTCTTGATTCACTGCGGCCTTATGGCGAGGCGGGTAAGTGCAGCCAGCGTTGGTATGACGTGTCAGTCGAAGCCCTCTGGCTCGGCCGCACCGCTTCAGCAGGTGGTCCCAATGTCATCACTACGGAAGGCATCGGAGGAACTCCTGTCATCACGCTCGACAATGCTCTCGACGAAGATACAGAAATCGGATTGCGTATCTCTGGAGCGATGCTTTGGGGACCAGGTGGCAATATCGAGGCAACCTACTTTGGTGGCCAGGAATGGGGCGACACGACGACCGCGCTCACAACGGGGGGGGCGACTGGAACGCTCTACAGCTTTATCAGTGACTTTGGCGTCGGCTCAGTGGGTGTTCCCGCTGGTGGATTCGACGATACAGACACATCGCTTAGCCAGTCTCTGACCAGCTCGGGTGACTTTCATAGTGGCGAGCTTAATTATCGTCGTCGAACCGTTGGTCCATTCTGCAAGTTTCAATACAGCTGGCTTTTCGGATTGAGGTACTTCCGATACGACAACAACTTGTCGCTTGACATCGTCGGCGACACGCCCTCAACCAACGAATTCTTCAATCTCTCCGATCGCGCCAAAAACGACCTGTTCGGTGCTCAGATCGGTGGTGACTTTTGGTGGAACATGGCACCAGGCATTCGCCTAGGCGTCGAGGGTAAGGTTGCCTGGATGAAGAATGAAATCAGTTCGAACCTTGTGGCGACTTCGAATTCAATCGCTGCTGGCAGCATCGGCAGCTTCGCCGTCGAAGAGAAAATCGATGATGGTACGCTGGCCGGCGAGTTGAACGTTGTTGCACTTTACCGGCTGAGCCACTCGTGGACGGCTCGGGCCGGCTACTACTTGGTGGCGATCGACGAAGTTGCCGAACCTGGTATTGATGGGTCGTTCATCCGAGCCGCCGCCATCAGCACGGCAACCGCCGGTGTTCGACCGATCGAGATGGGGTCGGTCGTTCTCAACGGTTTCTCCTTCGGTGCAGAGTACACCTGGTGATCCACATTCGGCTCTGAGCCAACAAACCACCGCATCCAAGCGTTCTCAAAATCAGCAAACCCTTCCGGCCCTGCTCGCCGGGAGGGTTTGTTTTTTTCTGGCCGCCGACGGCTGGCAAGGATTTAAGAGATTAAGAGCCCGTCACTGCGATGACCCGTTCGATTCGAAAAAATCGCCGATAACGGCGGCCAGTACGACCGGCAGAAGGGTCAGCGGGCCCAATAGTCGATGCGGTCGGAAGAGCTCTATCTCGAGCAGAATTTGCTAAAAAAGCTACTTGAGGGTCGCTAACCCTCCATTTTCGCGATTTGCGACCGTCAGAACACGAAAATTCGGCACGGTCGACCACCACAGGGGAACTTCGGCGTCGGCTCCGTCGTCGGACTTATCGGTTTCGTTGACACCCTTAGGGCCCGAACTAGAATCGGCCCGACCCTTTTTACAGTCGGCAGTTACCGTCGACTGGAACTCTTTTCCAACCCTCGTCCAATGGTTTGGGGCTGGTCAATAGCCCAAACGCAAGACAGGAATCTGCATCGATGACAAAGTCCAACGATCGGTCCCTTCGATCTCGAAAGATTCGCCCCAACGAAAAAGGGCTCTCCACGCTGACAAAGCGGCGAATGATGGTTGAAGGATTGGAAGACCGTCGTTTGATGGCGGTTTTGACCGACATTCCGACTCAGCCTGCTCCGACGACACTGCCAGTCTTTGATATCCCGCGAAATATCGGCGCGGTTGTTGGTTTTCCGGTGACCGAGACGGAAACGATCGACAACCCGACCACCAACAACACTCGAACCCAAGCTCAATTCGTTCCTCTCGGCACGGCTCCTGGCCAACAGGACACGATCGATATCACGGGCAACCTTCCGATCCGCTTAGCCGCATCGCCGAGTATCAACCAAACGGATATCGATTTCTATTCGTTTGATTTGAGAGCTGGTGACATCCTTGACGCGGCGGCCTACGGTGCGGCGACCGAAGTTATTTTGCAGGGCCCGTACATCGTCGATGGTAATGGGAATATCGTTGGGTCTCCTCCAAATAACCCGGCGACCGCGGTCAGCTTTGCTTCGGTCCAACCCAGTATCGGTTCGGAGACTCCACTACAAACCGGTGCGAATGCTCAAGGTGTCGTCACCGTTCCTGATGACGGCCGCTATTTCGTCGCGGTCGTAGGTGGTCAAGGCACCACGTACAGTCTTGGGCTTCGGGTCTATCGGCCAGTGACAGAGTCTCTCGTGGTGGGTGATGCCCAGATTGTCTATCTGGATTACGAGGGCGGTTTGGTCGAAAACAACCTGTTTCTTCCGCCAGCCGACCAAGGTGGTTTTCCAAATACGGGCGTGACAATCGTGCCTTCGCTTGCCGAGTCACTTCCGCTTCTCGGCTTTGAGTTCGGTAATCAGTTCGTTGCAGACACCATTTCGCAAGGTGTTTACGAGGAGATGATTCGGATCTACGACGACCTGGGAAGTCGTGGAACCAATGGCGACTTTGAATTGACTGGCCAGGGTGGTGACTATGCCATTCGGATTCTTAGCAGTCACATCCCAGAGCATCAGGCATGGTTCAACTCCAACGAAGATGATCCGCGACTCTCGAGACTAATCATTGGGGGATCGGGAGCCGACATTGGGATTCCAGGCGTATTTGGAATCGCAGAAAGCGTCGACATCGGTAACTTTGATCTCACCGAACTAGCTTTGTTTGCGCTCGATGGGTTTGGAGGTAACGATCTCGCCCAGAACTTTGGGTTCACGATTGACCCCGCGGCAAGCCCACTTGATGTGACCATTCGTTTCTTGGGCGGTGTGGCTGCTCACGAGGCTAGTCACATTTTGGGGATGCAGCACACCAACCCCAACAACACCATTGGGACGCTTAGCGATGCTGGTGGTACGATCAACTCGCTGCTTTACATTGCCGGCGTTGATGATGACCTTGTTTTCCGGCCTCGGGAAACGGCTGAGAATCTGCCGGTCTTCAATGACGACTTTTTCTCGCCCGTCGAGTTTTTCCGTAGTGGTTTCAATCGAATCACTGCGACGCTTTCTCACAATCTTTCTTCGGGAACGCTTGGTGGCCAGGCGGTTTCTGGACGAGTCTTCAATGACTTTGACGGTGATGGGCAAAGCACGGGTAGCGACGACTTCCCGAACGTCTTGGTCTTTGCCGACTTGGATGGTGATGGTGTCCGCGACGCAAACGAGCCGTTTTCTGTTACCAATCCTGATGGCGTCTTCAGCATTGGTGTCCCACCGGGGGCTGCGGATATCGTCGCTGAGGCTCCACCCAACTTCGCACCGACCACACCGACGACGCTGTCGCGAAACACGGATCCTTTACAGTTCGGTTTCCGCCAGGTTCTTCCAGAGAACGGAACAGGTAGGGTTTATCTCGATTCCAACGGCGATGGCACGCTCGATGCCGGCGAAGGCGGCTTAGCGGGCGTTTTCGTTTACGTCGACTACGATGGTGATAAGCGGCCTGACTTGGGTGAGCCTTCGGCAACCAGCGATGAAAATG
>JBCCKZ010000010.1:0-23117 GCA_039027135.1 Planctomycetota bacterium | reverse complement strand
TTGTTGAGACTGCTGACGAAGTGTGGGCATCCTATCGAGATATGCCATTCGCGATTCTGGAGCGCAGGGGCGATGGTTATGCACCCAAGGTGGTATTGCGAACGTAGTCAGTTGTACGCGTCAGCTTTGAAATCAATACCGCGGCACTTCACCGTTGATTTCGGTAGACCAAGCATCGATGCCACCGGTCATGTTCTGAACCTTTTCGATGCCTCGAGCCCGAAGGAACTCCGTAACATGCAATGATCGTCCGCCGTGATGACAATGCACGATGATGTGCTTCTCGCCTAACGCTTCAATCTCACCGATACGACTTTGAAGTTCGCTCATCGGAATGAGTACGCTTCCCTTTATCGACGCGAAATCATATTCATCCTGTTCACGGACATCCAACAAGATAAATTCAGAATCCTCTGCCTTGAGAAGAGCCGCCGTCTGATGGACATCAACTTCGATTGGCATAGGACTTGAATCGGACATCGGCTTAGAAGACTTTGAGGACGCTCAGTAAGTTGTGGTATTGATCCGTCCAAAGAGGGGCGTCGGCCAGCTCGGACGGTTCCGGAAGCGATCCAACATCGAAATCCTCGCCGGAAATCACGTCGGGATCGTAAGACAATAGGACCCACTGAGACCGTTGTGTCAATTCCGCATGATCACCGGCGTCGTCGATTTTTAGGCTCGTCATTCCGACAGATTGGGCTAGGCGATGAACCAGTGGTGCCAAGTCGAGGTGATTGTTGGAGACATGAATCGCAAGAATTCCCTTCTTTGTGAGGCACTTTCCGTACAAGGACATCGCTTCGCAGGTCAAAAGGTGTGCCGGAATCGCATCACTGCTGAAGGCATCCAACACCAATAGATCGAATGGCTCGCCCGCATGTCTTTCAAGCAATAATCGACCATCGCCCACATGCATGTGTTGCTCGGACGGGCATGAGGAAAGGAAAGAGAAGTGGCGTTCGGCTAGATCGATGACCGCGGGATTGATCTCGTACATGTCAAAACGATCTTCTAGGCGACCGTAGGTCGTTAAAACACCGCATCCCAGTCCCACGATGCCAATTCGAGCGGAGGGAAGCCTGGCTTGGGTTGCTTTCATTGCTAGGCCGACGCCGCTGGTTCGCCCGTAATAGCTTGTCGGTTCCATCTCACGTGGAGAGAATGCCTGGGCGCCGTGAATGGTGCGGCCGTGGACGAGCTGGATCCGGTCATCGAGTTTCTCTACTCGGAGTTCACCGAAGAAATTTCGTTGTGACTCGACGACCTTCTCTGGCTCGTTGAAGTAGAGGTTGATGATTTGGATGCTCGCGAACAAGACTATCGCAGAATTGAATAGTGCCACTCGTTTGAATGCGTACTGCGGAGCTCCCCAGCCACGCGCCGACAACAGCACAATCAAGCCGAAGGCCTGAGCCAGATAAATGGAGGCTGCGATCTCAAACATGTTGTCGAGCAAGATTGGGCATAGGACCGCAACGATGAGCCCCCCCAAAGCGCCGCCCGCACTGAGCATCAAGTAGAACTCGGTTAGTTTCGAAGGTGGTGGTTTCAGCCGAGCCGCCTCTCCATGGCAAAGCAAGCACATCGCCAGAAGAAAGACCATGTAAAACACGACGGTCGCGATCATCTGCCAATCGATCGGCAGATGATCGCTTTGATAGGTCAGCCACAATGCGGCTAGACCAATCGCGGCGATCAATTTTGGGCGATACCAAGATGGTGAGTCAAAGGCGATGATGAAGCTGAGAAGGTACAAGCTAAGCGGGCAAACCCAGAGGAAGGGCACGACCGCCACATCTGTGCAGACATGCGAGGTCACATTCATTAGCAGCACGGACGCAAAGGCGGGTAAAGCCAGCCAAGCTAAACGCGTGTTCCAAGTGACCGCGTCGGATCCTGTTGAATTGGCATCGACCACGGCTTCCGTGCGATGATCGTTCGATTTTCCCATCAGTGTGGTTGCCACAAGACCCAGCACGACACTGAATCCACCCATGATTAATGACCAGACCAAGCTTTGGCTACTGACGGAAAGCCAAGGCTCGATCAGGAATGGATAGCTAAGAAGAGCCGTCAGCGATCCAATGTTGCTAAGGGCATAGAGGCGATAGACTCGATTGGACTGATCGTGGTAACTCAGCCAAGCTTGCACGAGTGGCCCGGTGGCCGAAAGAACAAAGTAAGGTAGCCCGACATGAACCGCGAGCAGTTGCATGAGGTACCACGTTGGATTCTCGGAACCCGTTGGTTTCCAGGTGGTGCTGGGTTCGATTGGTAGGCTGCCCACGGCCAATAGCAACAAGGAACAATGGACGAGAGCTTGTGTTCGTGGCGTAAGAAATGTCTTGAGTAAATGAGCGTAGAGGTAGCCACCAAAGAGAACGAGCTGGAAAAACAGCAGGCAAGTGCTCCACACGGCTGGCGTCCCGCCAAACCAAGGAAGCACGATTTTGGAGACGATCGGCTGAACTTGGAAAACGAGAAAGGCCCCCATTAAGATCGCCGTGGCGAACCAATAGATGGAGATCTCCATCGATTTCCGATGGAGACGATCACTCAGTGAATCGCCCAGTCCTCGAAGTTTTAGGGCGGCATTGGAGGCCGTCAATTCAGTGGCCGAAGGTGTCGATTGCGACATGGGAACCCTCTAAAGAAAAACGCGACGAGCGCACACTCATCGCGTTAACATGCCTTTGAAAAGTCAATCGAGCAGGAAAGATCTAGCTAAAACACCGATTGTTAGGGTTGTGTGGGGTGAATGGATGACTTCGGGCCCTGTTCTAGGCCGGTGAGTCTTGTGTGAACTCGCGATCCTTGAGGATTCCCGGCTGTGGGACCGGATAAGACCCGTCTTCAAATGGTGTCAGCGGTGCCGCTCCTTCGCTTGAAAGCGACGCTACACCGGGGGCGAACTCATGTGGACACGCCTTCATTTGATCCAAGGTGATGCGGTGGCCTGTGTGGGCGGCCATGCGTCCCATGGACGTCACCAGCGAAGCTTCGACACCACGATAGACTTCGTTGTAAGGCTGGTCATCGGTAATGGCCTGAAGGAAGTCAGTCCATTCAAGACGATAGGGTGACACCTCTTTGCCGCGATGTCCCCACACCAGGTCTTTCTTGACTTGGTTTTGCGAACTGTAGGTTTTGCATCGACCGGGAGTATGCCCCGAAGTGCTGACGACGCCGGATCCTTTTGAGCCATGGACGATACTCGACATGTCGTTGCGGCATCCAATCATCGTACGCCCACCAAAGAACAGCTTTGTTCCGTCTTCGTAGGTGTACTCAACACTGTAGTTGTCAAAGTTTTGGTCAACGAAGTCGCCACGATGATGTCGACCACCCTTGGCGTCAGCGTAAATTGGCCAGGCGCCTTTCATCCATGAGGTTTCATCGATCTGGTGAATGTAAAAGTCGCTAAAGAGGCCACCACTAGCCCACAGGAAGCTATGGAAACGTTGGACTTGGTAGTCCGTTTCGCTAATGTCTTCGGGCTTGCGGGGTGAAAAAGCTGTAGCGACCGGGCCATGCATTCGATAGGCACGCATCATGATGATGTCACCGATTTCACCGTCATCGATTCGACGCTTCAGCTCCTGGCGAACGCGACAGTGTCGAACCATCAGCCCAACCGCTGATTTGAGATTCTTCTCATCGGCACGCTTCGCGAGTTCGATCATTCTCGCCGAAGTCGGACCATCAGCCGTGACGGGCTTTTCCATGAAAACGTGGAGGCCCAGATCAATGGCATGCTCGTAGTGCACTCCCCGGAATGCAAGTGGCGTAGCCAGGACGACAATGTCACCCGGCCTCAGTGTTGCCATCGCTTTTTGATAGGCGTCATAACCAACGAATTTTCTTTCGGGTGTTACGTTGACGCGTTCGGGCGATTCCGTGTGTTCGTTCGATAGAGCTTGGTGGCTTCGATCGACGCGTTCGACGAACGCGTCGGCCATCGCATGCAGTTCGATGGGGACTTTGGCGACGGAGAGTGCGTCGTTAACGGCGCCAGTACCTCGGCCGCCACATCCGATCAGGGCGATTCTCAGTTTTGAGTCACCTTCGCTAGCGTGGACTCGCGGTGCTAGCGAAGCCGCCGAAAGTGTGGCGAGTGATGTGATGGCGGTACGTCGATTGAATTCGTGATTCATTCTTTTCGATCGCGATTGGGGAGGGAAGTGACTGTTAAGTTCGTAGATAGCTTTTTGATGCCTGAGATTGATTCTATTTGGTCTTCTAGAACCTGATTTTCTGCTAACGCATTCCTGCAGCACTATTCCAGTAGGCGTTCATGACTTCGGCCGAGGGTGTTTTCAATGGTCGGACAATGCGAAATCCAAGCCAAATGGCATCGGTGTGGTACCAAAGGCTGCGAGGAAGCTGGGGGTCTTGATCCTTCCATTCTGGGTTGCTGCCTCGTCTGGCTGCACTTCGAAGCCACTCTGGATCATCATCCCAGCCACCACCGCGTGCACTGCGCGGGTAGAGACGTTCCGGGCGAACGTAAGGATCCTTGGGGTGTTGTTTGATTCGATCGAAGTAATCCGGGACAAACGCATCGGCAACCCACTCCATGACATTGCCATGCATGTCATGGAGTCCGAAGGGATTGGGAGGGAGTTGCCCCACTTGGATATAACCATCTTCGACCGTGTCGTAATACCACGCGCGATCTTCGATTGTCGATTGTTCGAAACTGTAAGGAGTTGTCGTGCCGGCTCGACACGCGTACTCCCATTCGGCTTCCGTCGGCAAGCGGTAGAAGTGTCCCGTCTGAACGCTTAGCCATTGGCAGAATTTATTGGCCGCGTGATGTGTCATTGAAATTGCTGGAAAGCCACGTTGTCCCATGCCGAAACTCATCTCGGTGTAAGGTGGCGTCGGTTGGCTAACGCCGTCGACAAGCGAAGCCTTCTTGGCGTCGTAATCAAGTGGTATGCCGTTCTTCTTGCGGTCTACACCATTGATCATGAACGGTTCGTATTGGTCCCAAGTGATTTCGTACTTGCCCATCCAAAACGGCGAGACCGTTACTTCAACTTGAGGACCTTCGGTCTCTTCGCGAAGCTCCTCATCGTCGGGACTTCCCATCAAGAAAGAGCCACCAGGGATCGCCACCAT
Source organism: Planctomycetota bacterium (assembly GCA_039027135.1). GTDB lineage: Bacteria > Planctomycetota > Planctomycetia > Pirellulales > Pirellulaceae > Rubripirellula. The sequence continues at coordinate 17,990 of JBCCKZ010000010.1, read as the reverse complement.
CTCGTAAGCAATTCCTGTCGCGGGGATGATCGATTCGTAGTTACTCATCGAATCCGCGGCGAGTTCTGATTCTGATCGGATCTTCGCGGCGATTTGCTCAATGAAGCCAGGCGGGTCCGCGGGCGTGGCAATCGAAGGAAGTGTCACCGAGTAGCTATCAAAAACCTCTTGAGCATTGGCAGCTGTCGCGAGGATGAAAGCAACTGAGAGAAGCAATGTCGTGACTCGCTCAACCGACCCAGTTCGTGGCCTAGGGGAAAAACACGACCTAACGACGCCGAACATCCGACCGTTTCTCAATCCAAAACCCACCAGCTAAGAGAAAACTGAGTCGGCGAACAACCCGCTCAGCAACAAAAATTTTCTAAAGTTGATTAATCTTAACCAATCCCGGCTTGTGGCGTTTGCTTGATCGTCGCTGATTGGGTCGAAAGTAGCACCCGCGGCTCGAGAGAGCCGCCTTGTCAATCTAATTGAATGAGCGTTGCATCGATGCACTTGAAAACAATTCGGCTTTGGTTGAGTGTCTGGATCTCAAGTCTCTTGATCCACCACTGTGATGCTGTTTTTGCTACTGATGGAAAGTCTCAGCATTCGCTCAATGTCAGAATTCAACCGGTGTGGATTGACGAAACGACTCTCGAGTTCAGTCGTGATCTGCAGGATGGGTCTTCTGAAAGAGTCCGGGTCAGCGCGCGATCGGGTGACGAGCAAGTCGTTGGAGCGATGTCCAAACAAGGCGATGCGGTACTTCGCCCAGGCGACCCGCCGAACTCCATCAATGGTGGTGCGCCGATTGTTGTCTGCTTTAAAAACGAATCGAATGAGCGGATCAAGATTGCCTGGGTCAATTCGTCGGGGAGAGTTGTTTCTTACGGAGCGATTGATGCAGGAGAGAGTCATGTGCAGCCGACTTACGCAGGACATGTCTGGCGAGTTGAGTCCACGGAGTCGTATTACGGATGGGTCATGCCGTGGGGCAACGTTGCGACGCAAGAGAAGAGTCCTGTCGTAATCTCGATTCGAGAATCAGTTCGGCCTTTGAGCAAACCCCGCGAAATGAAAACGCGAATTCGTATTGAGGGAGACCAATGTTTTTTTCGTGTCGATTCAGCGAGACAGTCAATTGATTTGCCCAAGCTGAATGATAACCAGGCATGGATACGCGCGTCGTTGTCACCATCGGGTGATGTCTTGGCCATTTGGCGAAGGACGGATGGCCTTCGCGAAAACAGTTCAGTGCTTAACTCGGTGAAAGCAAGTGGTTTCCGTTCTTCGCTCGAGACGCATACTTATCCACTACCAGGCGATCGTCTCGACGCGTTCAAGTTGTTCTTGTTTGATGTTGATTCAGGAGACCGCCTTCCAAACCAGTTACCGGTGATTGATTTTGGTTATCCCAGAGTTCATTGGATTGACGATGATCAGCTTTGCGTAGAGAAGGTTGACCGAGGACACCAACGCTTTCGTCTATTTAGTGTCGATGCGTCTAGTGGGCAGCACCGGACGGTCATTGACGAGAGCACCGACACATTCATTTGGACCGGTCACGGTCCGCCGGTCCCTTTGGTGACCTATCTTGAGGATGGAACCGTCATCTATGCATCCGAGAAGTCGGGATACCGACATCTCTATCGAGTCGACTTAGAGACCAACTCTATGATCGCGATTACGAGCGGCGACTTTCCGGTGAGGAAGATCCTCCACATCGATGAGGAACTGCAATTCATGGATTTGTTGGTCAGTGGCTATCACATCGAACAAGATCCTTATCACAAACACTGGATGCGTGTCGCGTTGGACGGATCAGGAGGCAAGGTTCTCACTAGTGCGGATGGTGATCACTCGGTTCGTTTCTCGCCAACGAATGAATTCGCCGCTGTGACGCAAAGTCGAGTTGACCTTCCGCCCATTCACGAGTTGATCAGAGCAAGCGACGGTGCTGTCATCGCCACATTGGCGGTTGCCAAACGTTCATCCAAGCTCGGACGAATGCCCACGCGATTCGTCGCGAAAGGGCGAGATGGAAAGACCGATATCCACGGCATAATTTGCTTTCCCAAGGGATACAACTCTGATGATCGCTCGGAAAATGCAAGTCGCTATCCAGTCATCGAATCGATCTATGCCGGCCCACATGATGCGCACGTGCCCAAGACGTATCGCGAATCAGATTGGCATAAGCGGCTGACTGATCTGGGTTTTGTCGTTGTGCAGATCGATGGAATGGGAACGGCCCATCGTTCCAAGTCATTTCACGATGTTTGTTGGAAGAACTTGGGCGATGCGGGTTTCCCAGACCGAATCGCTTGGCTTCGCGCGGCCGCAGAAGATTTTCCCGAGTTGGATCTGAGCCGAGTGGGGATTTACGGAACTTCGGCAGGTGGACAGAACGCTTGCGGAGCTCTGTTATTCCATGGCGACTTTTACAAGGTTGCGGTCGCCTCGTGCGGTTGCCACGACAACCGAATGGATAAGGCGTCTTGGAATGAGCAGTGGATGGGGTATCCCGTGGATTCGTCCTACGAGAACGCAAGCAACATCGAAAACGCAGATAGACTTCAAGGTGAGCTGATGCTCATTGTCGGCGAAGTCGACACCAACGTACCGCCGGAATCAACGCTTCGTCTTGTCGACCGGCTAATTGATCTCGAAAAAGACTTCGAGTTTCTATTCATCCCCGGGATGGGGCATAGCGATGGCGGCGAATTCGGACGCAAGCGGCGCGAGCAATTCTTCATCCAGCACTTGCGACCCTGATCTATGGCAGGCGATATCCAGCCGGTTGTCCCTCAGGGGGATAATAGGGCGATGAATCGAAATTCCGTGGATCGTAATTTTGAGGAGGACCGGCGGGAGGACCGGCGGGAGGAAGGTACTCGGGTTGTCGTGCAAAGCCATCGGCATCGTAGTACAGCTGGTCTGTGGGGGGCTGTGTACCTGGTTGGGCGTTTAAGCCATCATTGCCGAATGCACCTTCCTGACGCAGCTGCTGGGCCTGGCGTTCTTCGCGGTGCTTTTCCCAAATCTCGCGACCACGATCGATGACCCTAGACGTGTCTTCGCGGATCTCTTCATTATTGAAGTGAACTGATGTATTGTCGCCGTCACGTTCAATCGTGAACCAATTCGCCATGAAGGCTGCGACAATGAGAATGGCGAGGATGAACAAAGTTCGCATCGTGAGTTTCCCACCGGATCGACTTCGGTAAACATTAAGGCCGTATGGGATATCGTCGAAATTGGAATTCGACGCGAGATCAATTTCAAATTCGCTTTGCTAGTAATTGGAATCCGGGGTCGCTTCGGAACTTCGACTGATGGAAGATTTTGACGTAAAGTCGCTGGCCGCTTACCTCCACTTGACGCCTGATCAGGTGAAAAAGGCTGCGATGAGAGGAAAATTACCAGGTCGCCGCGTGGGGGGTGACTGGCGATTCAATCCTTCTGATATTCATCATTGGATGGAGGAACGGATTGGGGAGGACGATGGCACGTCCTTGGATCAGTACGATCGGATGCTCGATCGAGCCGAAAAGAAGCAGGCAGATGTTGAGGCGCCTCCGCAGATTTCGAGATTGTGCTCGGTCGATTCGATCGAGGTCCCATTGAAGGCTAGGACGAGAGGTTCGGTCATTCGCGAGATTTGTAAGGTAGCCGCGAGGACGGGAACGCTTTGGGATCCCTCGGCAATGGCCGAGGCAGTTGCCACCCGCGAGCAAATGCACCCCACGGCTTTGGATTGTGGTGTTGCGCTGCTTCACCCTCGGCGGCCACAGACGTCGATTCTTGCGGATTCTCTAATTGCCTTGGCAGTTTGCTCCTCGCCCATTCCCTTTTCCAACCAGGGTCACGAGACGGATGTCTTCTTTCTCATCTGCTCTTACGACGATCGCTCTCACTTGCGTATCCTCGCTCGCTTGAGCCGAATCTTGACGAGCACACCTCTGCTGGGACCACTGCGGGAAGCGAGCGACGCAAATACCGCCTGGCGAGTTCTACAAGAGGCTGAAGATTCATTGGATAGTTAACTTATTGACTTGCGAGTCCGGGCATGGATGCCGATCGACTACGACGATCGAATATAATCTTCGTTGAGTTGAGCACCGGATGCCACTTCGACGCGGTGCATCGGTGGTTGATCGGTAATGCGGCAAGTGTTGCGACGAGAAACGGTTTACTTGATTTTAGACATCGACCGTTTGAGCTTGGCGACGAGATTTGGATTGCCTGGAACGATCGTTCGATTGACGCAAGTCAAATCGAACGAGAACTCGAGAGGAGTTTTGATGGTCAACTCGAGGTGCAACGCCGTCTGGTTTTGGGGCCGAACATCTCAAACGTACCACGATCGCTCGCGTCCCACTTTGATCGGATTGAGTTTGAATGGGAGCTTCCTCATGTCGCCAGCGAAAGGGCGACACTTGAGAATGCGAGGGTGATTGAATTGATGATGCCACGCTTTGGAGACGCCGATGCTTGGCGCGGCTATTGCCAGACACTTGAGCGTGAACCCATAGTCATTTGGAATCCTAAGGCTTGTCCCGAGTTGACTGCCGGAATGCAGTGCGACGTTCAATTTGAGCACCTGGCTATTTGGCTTGATGTTCAGGAATCATCTCTGGAGCGTTTCCAAGCGAGACGTCCGTCGTTGGGCCACCTTCGGTTGACCCACGGGGCTTCCCCAAGACCAGACCTTGCGTCAATCAGCGCTGAAAACAGGCTGCGATTTCCCGCGCGAACGGTTCGCATTGAAGGCCTTCGTGCTGCTGCGTGATGCTGACCCACGGTGTCATCCGATTCTTTCGGGGGCAAGGCATATCGCATTGGCTTGTTATATTGGACGTGGCGGTCTGGATTAGTGACAATCAATTAGTACGAAGAAAATTCGATGAGCGAAGACAATACGCCATCCGACATGGATACCGATAACGCCTTTCAGACGGCTGATGGATCGGATCAGACGCCAACATCGGGCAACCCGGCTCCTCCGAGTATCAGCAAGGATTTGGTGTCCGGTGTGGTTGTCTTTTTGGTTGCCTTGCCACTTTGTTTGGGCATTGCCCTCGCATCGGGAGCGCCGCTGATTTCGGGTCTGTTGGCCGGAATCATTGGTGGACTTGTGGTCGCAGCGATCAGTGGTTCGCATACTTCCGTATCAGGGCCGGCCGCTGGTTTGACGGCAATCGTTGCTGCACAGATCGAGGCTTTGGGGAGTTTTGAAGCGTTCCTTGTGGCCGTCGCGCTAGGCGGCGTGATTCAGATTGGCTTTGGTATCGCCAAGGCAGGTGCGCTATCGGCTTTCTTTCCAAGCAGCGTCATCAAAGGTCTTCTGGCTGCGATTGGCGTCATCTTGATTCTGAAACAAATACCTCACGTCGTCGGTCACGATAGCGATCCGGAAGGTGACATGGCTTACAACCAAGTCGATGGTGAGAACACCTTTTCGGAGTTGGTCTCAACGCTGACTGATATCCATATGGGTGCAGCGGTCGTTGGTATCGCATCGATCATCATGCTCGTGCTTTGGGGCAAGAGTCGCCTTTCGAAATCAATTGTTCCCGCGCCTTTGGTCGTGGTCATATTTGGTGTCTTTGCAAAGCTCGCTTTCGATGCTTTGGGCGGTGTTTGGTTGATTGGCGAAAGCCACCTCGTCCAGGTGCCGGTGGCTAGTTCACCGAGTGAGTTCATCGGCTTTTTTCAAACACCCGACTTCTCGGCACTTGGCAGTGTCACGGTTTACATTGGGGCTATTACGATCGCCATCGTGGCCTCTCTTGAAACGCTTTTGAATCTTGAGGCTGTCGATAAACTGGATGTCTATAAGCGAAACTCGCCGGCAAGCCGCGAGTTGGTCGCACAGGGTGTTGGGAATCTTGTTGGTGGTTTGATCGGGGCGCTGCCTGTGACCTCGGTCATCGTGCGAAGTAGCGTCAACGTGGCCAGTGGGGCACGCAGCAAGCTCTCGGCGATCTTTCATGGTGTCTTGCTAGTCGTGTGCGTGGGCGTGTTCCCCGGCTATTTGAATCTGATACCTCTTTCGGCGTTGGCTGCGATCCTGTTGGTCACTGGTTTCAAGTTGGCCAGTCCAAAACTCTTCAAACAAATGTGGTCTGAGGGAAAATACCAATTCGCACCTTTCATCATCACATTGGTTTCTATCGTGATGACTGACCTGCTGTTGGGTATTTTGATCGGCTTAGGAGTGAGCGTTCTCTTCATTCTCAACAGCAACCTGCGACAGCCGATTCGCCGAATCGTTGAGACCCACGTAGGTGGTGAAGTCACGCATTTGGAATTGTCTAACCAAGTCAGCTTCCTGAATCGTGCTGCGCTGGATCGGCAGTTCAACCTTGCAAAGCCGGGAGCGCGAATGGTGATCGATGCCAGCCAGACCGACTACATCGACCCGGATGTTCTCAGCTTGATTCGTGAATACAAGCAAACCATCGCACCAGCTCGAGGCGTCGATGTGTCATTGCGTGGTTTCAAGAGTAAGTACCAACTTCGTGATGATGTGGTCTTTGCCGACTACACGACCCGTGAACAATTGGATCAGTTAGGACCTGACGACGTCCTGGAAATCCTGAAAGAGGGCAACCGTCGATTTCGAAGTGACAATCGATTGACGCGAGATCTCAGTACACAGGTTACCCAGACAGCCGAGGCGGAATCACCCATGGCGGTCATCCTTTCCGGCATCGACTCGCGAGTTCCCGCTGAACTCATTTTCGATTGTGGCTTGGGCGACTTGCTCAGTGTGCGGGTCGCAGGAAACGTCATCGGTGACAAGACGCTGGCTAGTTGTGAGTACGGCCTCGCGGTCGCCGGAGCGAAGCTCTTGGTTATTCTTGGCCACACGCGATGTGGAACTGTCAAGCTCGCCGTCGAAATGGTAGCCGATCATCAAGATGTCAGCCAAGCGACGGGGTGCGATAATCTTTCCGCGGTTACCGACGCCATCAATCCTGCGATTGATCCAAGTGATCTAAGCGAATTACAGACTACCGATGATCCTGATGTGATAATCGATCGGGTAGCCAGCCGGAACGTACAGCATTCGATTGAAGAAATCCTTCTGCATAGCAGAAAGCTTCGTGAGCTAGTTGAAAGTGGTGAGATCGCAATCGTGGGAGCTATGTACGACGTCCGTAGCGGCCGGATTGAGTTCCTCGAAGACAGCCTTACCACCAACGCCAATCAGCCATGACGCAGACGTAGATTCCGAGCATTGCGTTCGTGATCGCGTGAGCAAGGACGCAATCCCAGAATCGCCCGGTTCGAATCATCATCAAGCTCACCATTCCGAACCAAAGAATCGCTGCAATCGCTTCGCTCGGATGGGTGAGAACAGCGTAAGCGGTTACCGCGGCGAACCCCCGCCATCGCACGTCGCTCAGTTTCAGCGTCTCCCATGTATCGCTTTCTACGGACCTAGCCAGGAAGCCTCGTATGGCCAGCTCTTCAGCTATGGGGACGGCTAGAACAAGCAATGTGAATCGGAATACAAGAAAGACTCCGCGCGTGATGCTACTCTCGTAGAGTTCCCAAGGATTGACGCCCTCACGGATGGCTAGATAGTCGGTTGAAACTCCGAGAAGCTGGAGCAGGAAGCCTTCCGGATGAAAACGGCAAAGACCGATCCAGAGAACTCCGCCGAGTACTCCAATAATGGCACCCGTTAACGAAATGCGTAACGGAAAGCTGCGAAGGATTGGTTTGGCGAACCAAGCCACGACCATGAAAATGAGGACGTCGCGCACTATCACCGTAGCTAAGACTCGACTTGGGCTGCCGTCACCACCAACGAGTCCCAGCGACTCAATGAATCCCCAAATGGTTGGGGTGCCCAATATCATGAACACACCGAGGGGCGCGAGGAACGCTATGGCGTCCGCTCCGGTGTAAGTCGTTGATTGATTCTTTGTTTCCAAGGGCAGAGTCTAAACACCAAGTTTGATGACTACCCTCCCTGATGGGTTGCGAATAAATCACGGTTCGATGCAGGCTCGGCGCTCCGAGCCGAAACGATCGCATTTGTCGCCTCAAAGAGAGACGAACGACTCATTTGATAGCTCAAGGATATTGCGGTGACAACGAATCCGAAAGCAGATCGACGAGTGGAAGCGTCAGGCTTCGGCTTCTTCTTCCTCGACCTCTTCGACGCTAGCTTCTTCATCCTCTGATGAGGGTAGCTTTGCCTCTGCGAAGGCGATGATCTTTGCCATTGCGGCTCGATCGTATTTGAAGTCGTCGAGAGTAAAGCGTGTCGGACCATGCACCCCTTCATAGTTGATCACTGCAATGCCCTTGGACTCCCATTTCCGCTTGTTGATCGATTGGACCTTGTCCAGCTCGATGCGACGTCCAAAGCTGGTACGAATCTCTTCCGAAGATCCCTCAACCCAGGATCCTCTTGCCAACGCCCACTTGCCCAAGAAGAAGACGGCTCCCGCGACGGCTGCAGCTAGCATGATGTATTGCTGACCGATTAGCCCGCGCCATTCCTCAGACGTTTTCTCCGGAGTCGACGTTGACCATCCTTTTTCATTGGCCAGCTCGCGCCATTTTTCTCGCTCGACTTCGCCATCACCGAAACTCTCAAAGGCTTCGGCAATGAGAAGCTTCTTTGGATAATTCACCGTCGCGTCGAAGTAACACCAACCGGCGTAACCAAGTAACGCCAGTCCAAGAAACAAAAAACGACGAAAGAATCCCATGTCCACATGAGCTCGAATCTTGCCATCCGAGCTGGAGTCAAAGGCATCCGTTTCCGATCCGCCGTCTTCCAGCATGCCCTCATCTCTTGAAGGCTCTTGATCTTCCAATTCGCTCATTCGATGGGCTTCTTTTCACCAGTTTTTTTGTTCAGCGTGTAAGCCGGCTCGATCTGGTCGCCAGACGCCGGTGTGAAGTCACGGACCCAAATATTCCTGAAGCGGACTGGATTGCCGTGATCCTGGATTTTGATTGGTCCCCGCACAGGGTGAGCGTTGTACTGGGGCGGACGCGTGAAGGGGGTATCTCCCTTGAGCTCAAAGTGGTTCAGGATGAGCACTCCGTTGTGGACGGCGGTGATGTAGGCGGGAGACTTGAGCGTCCCGTCGTCTTCGAATCGTGGAGCCGTCCAAAAGACGTCATAAGTGTTCCATTGACCCGGAGGCCTCATCGCGTTGAAGGCGGGTGGGGTTTGCTTGTAAATCGCGCCAGCCTGTCCGTCGTGGTAGGTCTCGTTGTCAAACGAATCGAGTACCTGGATCTCGTAGATGCCGTTGAAGAAGACACCGCTGTTTCCGCGACCCTGACCGCTTCCTTTCGCCGGCGTTGGTGCCGACCACTCGATGTGTAGCTGGCAATCGCCAAACTTGGGGACGGATGTGATGGTTTTCTTTCCGGCAATCAGATTCCCGTCTTCAATTGCCCAGCTTTCCGCATCGCTCCATTGTGATGTGTCGCGCCCATCGAATAGGACGACCGCGTCGGAAGGGGGGGCCGAATTCGTTTCGCCTGGCGAGACGATTGGGGGGGCCACCCACTTAATGCCATTGAGGTATTCATCGGCGGTGGCAAAACCAGCCCCGAACACCAACGAGGCCATACAAGCCGGAACCAAAAAGATGGATTGAATTGTGCTGTGTTTCACGTCGCTCAACCAAAGCGGAGTTTGAAGAAACGCTCAGTATGGATGCGACTTGGCCGGGATTCAATTGCGGCAGCGATGATTTAGCGATGGCATTCGGGTTCCAATCATGAGGATTGCACCGAATGACCGATATGAGCGGTGTATGCAGATTTTTCGGTCCGTTGACGGGCCATTGCAAGGGAGGGGAGGCAGGATGCCGGTACATTCGCAACGCCGAATTCACGTCGCAGTCCAAGATGTGTCGGCCAAGCCGTTGATCGCGGTCGCCGTCGTCACTTTCTTCATCAGCTTGGCGGTCGAATTGAAAGCGGATTCTCCGCGGACTCAGCTTGCCGTTGTGAAGGGTCCTCCTCTCGAAACGCCTTGTGATGTCATTTCGCTCCGCGGCGATGATGGTCAGGCGGTCGTGCCACACGCCGCCGCGATTTCGCCTAGCGGGAAAGTCATCGCAGTTGGGCTGTCTGACCAAACGATTGAACTTTGGCGAACGAATTTGCTGAAGCCTCTGGGGGTATTGGGGTCGCACCGGGACCGAATTCGAAGTCTTGCGTTCTCGCCAGATGGCCGCTGGTTGGTTTCAGCAGGTAACGACGGCCAATTGAAGGTCTGGGATATCGCTGCAACGCGAGTGAATGAGCAGTACGCACTATCGCATGCAGTCTCTCAGGTGCAGTTCATGCCTGACTCGGCCACGATTCTAGCGATTGGCTTCGCATCACACTTGGATGTGCTCGGGCCATCGAGGAACAACGTTGAGCTGCAATGCACGAGCAGCGATCTTCGAGCCTTGGCAGCCCACCCCAACGGACGCGAGGCCATCGTTGCTGGTCGAGATGGCGTGATCCAAGTCTTTGATATTGAAGACCAGCGATTGATCGCAAAGCAAAAGGTTCATTCGAAGCGTATTCGAGATGTCGCTATACGAGTTGACGACGACGGTGTTCGCGTTTGGAGCGTCGGCGAGGATGGAACCGTTGCCATCACGGAAACGTCTTCGCTTCGAACACTCAGCAAGAGACGCGTCAGCCCGGGGCAATTGTTCGCCCTGACGTTGCTACCGGACGGTAGAGCGGCGGTCGCGGGCTCTGACGATACGATTCGTATCATCGATAAAGACGGCGAGAAAGTCATTGGGCATCTTCACGGACATGTCGGTTCGGTCACTCAGATTCTTGCTTCAGGAGAGCATTTGTATTCGTTTGGGTTTGATGCCACGTTTCGGCGTTGGCATCTGTCAGGCATGGAGAAAGTGCAACAGCCTGACGGTGACCGACTCGCCGATGCACCGGAAGGATCGGAGGTCTCACGATGAGAATGCCGAAGTGGTTGAGAAGTCGAGGGTCGCAGACGAAGTCGAATCCACGTACGTCGAAGGGTGTTCGTGGGTTGCGGCATCAGCGATTAGAGAATCGTCAATTGATGGCTGCCGACCCCATCCATGTCGGGGTGGTTTATATAGAGACCGACTATCTTGAGACCGATGCGGATGTTGGGAATGACTCACGAGGTGACCGGTTCATCCTTTCGTTTTCTGGCGGTGCCGCGGATACAAGGTTGAAGGAGCTTCGCATCGTCACTGACAAAGATGGCGACGGTATCTCGGTCGGCGATCCCATTTATGACACCGAGAGTGGTGGTCGAGGGAAAGATGGCTTTCACGATTTTCAGGTTGTTAGCGTCGAAACAACGGATGGACGCGCCCCCAATGTCCAGGCGAGCGTGGCTGATGGTGGACAGGAACTCGTTTTAAGCTTTGATGATTTCCGTGCCGGTGACCGCATTGAGTTCACGTTGGATGTGGATGAAGTGCTGCGAAACTCGCCGGACCTAGCCGTCTTCAACGATCGGCTTGATGTGATCACGTCAGGTCAGGAGTTTCAGGATTCAATCCTTCGCGGATTGTTCGAAGCTCCACACTTTGAAGATGCTACGACTGACGCCGTCTTCATCAACGAGTTTGGTGATCCGGCCCAGGACTTTGGACTCAATCTCCCACCTGACGAGTCAGACGATGTTGACTCGCGTCCCAATCGTTCGGCAGCCGCAGTCGGAAGTGTTGTTCAGCAGCCCAAGCCGATCGAGCTGTCAGGAACGGTCTGGGTCGACGGTGACCTCGATGGTCAACGCGAAACCAATGAAGCGGTGATTCCCGGTGTTGGTTTGACGCTACTTCGACTCGATGAGGGAAGTGGGAACTACATCGATACGGGTCTTCGAGCGACGACTGACGCCAACGGACGATACGAGTTCGATGAGTCGTTGGGCCTCGTGCCGGGAACTTACCGCATTGTTGAGGATCAGCCGGCTGGCTATTTCAGTGTGGCTTCCGTTCCGGGTACGGTTGAGGGGGTGACATCGGGTGCGTCGGATGGTTTGGACATCCTGACATCCATCGAGATTCCCGATGGCGGCACGTCAGCGATCAACTACGACTTTGGTGAAGCGTTGCCGGCGTCGATCGCTGGATTTGTCTATGTTGACGCCAACAATGACGGCGTCCGTGATCCTGGTGAGATTGGTATTAGTGGCGTGCCTATCCAATTGGTGCCCATCGCAACGCTTCAACCGACTTCTCCCCGGAATGCCATCACGACGCCGGACGGTAGCTATTCTTTCGCTGGTCTTGTACCGGGGCGTTATGAGGTCATCCAAGTTCGTCAACCGATCCAATACGAAGATGGTTTAGATACGGCAGGCACGATTCGAGGCACAACGGTTGGTCAGGCGATCAATCCCGGTGATGAAATCGTTGGTATTAATCTTGGCAGCGGCGATGACGGTGTTGAGTACAACTTCGGCGAGACACCGTTTGGTTCACTCGAAGGCTTCGTCTATCTGGCCGCGCCCGGTCAGGATTGTGATGGTCACTTTGATGGTGAGGATGTTCCGCAAGCTGGAGTGTCGGTTGAGCTTTTGGATGATTCGGGCAATCGAGTGGCTGGAACTACCACCGATTCAAATGGTCGATACTTCTTTGGTGACCTTCCCGTTGGCAATTACAGAGTTCAAAGCTCGACGCCCGCAGGGTTGATCGAAGGATCGGCTTCGGTGGGGCTCATTGATGGAGTTCGGGTCGGGCTTCTTCAGTCAGACAATCTGATCACGCGGATCGATCTGCCACCTGGCGGCGATGGTGTCGACTACAACTTTTGCGTCATCCAACCTGTCCAATTGAGCGGGCACGTTTATCACGATGCGAATCGCGATGGTCGACGAAATGCTGGCGAGCAGGGTATTTCCGGTACGACGGTCACGCTGGTCGATAATACAGGCGCAACGGTGGCTAATGTGCTTACCGATAATGATGGGCGCTATGAGTTTTCTCAGTTATCGCCCGGAACCTACACCGTCGTTGAAACTCAGCCTACTGGTTATCTGGATGGTCAAGAGTCCATCGGAACGGTCAGTGGAGTTGTCACGGGGCGTCAGATCGAGAACGACCAGATCACACAGATAACAATCGCCCAGGGGCTTGCCGGGATCAATTATGACTTTGGTGAGTACTTGCCAAGCTCAATCGAAGGACGAGTGCATGTTGATGACGACGGCGACTGCCTCGTGGATCCTGAAGAAGAGTTGTTGTCTGGTGTCGTCATTCAATTGTTCGATGAAAGTGGTCAGCTCGTCGCGCAGACGACGACCAACTCAGATGGCGTGTATCGGTTTGATGGTCTCGAACCGGGCAATTACACGGTCGTCGAGCTGCAGCCGGATGGATTCTTTGACGGCGATGCTCGAGTCGGTTCCGAGGGCGGTCTGCGATTGTCACCTAATCGACTGACCCAGATTGACCTGGGATCAGGTATTCAAGCGGTTGGCTATGACTTCTGCGAGCGTCCACCTGCTGAGATTTCAGGTTTAGTCTTTGTTGATCGTGACGGGGATTGTTTCTTTGATACCGGTGAGGTCGGACTCGGTGGTGTCGAGATTGAATTACTTGACGCGTCCGGCAACGTTGTCTCTCGTACGACAACCGATGCTTCGGGACGATATGCATTTGATGGGCTGGCCGAGGGGCGGTATTCCATACGAGAGATTCAACCGGCGGGGTATCTCCACGGTGGTCAGCGAGCCGGTAGCGGTGGTGGCGATGACTCGCTGGCGGACTTGATTCGCAACATCGACATTGAGTTTGGTGAATCGCTGGTTCGCTACGATTTCTGCGAGCTTGAACCCGCGAGTCTGCAGGGTCAGGTCTTCGTCGATCGAGATGGTGATTGCGTCAGGGATGATGATGAAGATCCAATCGCGGGAGTCTTGATCGAGCTACGAGATGATTCTGGTGTGATCGTGGCCACGACTCGCACTGGAGCCGACGGAACTTACCGGTTCGATAACTTGGCAGCCGGCGATTACACCGTCTTTGAGTCTCAGCCCGAGGGATACCTGCAGGGTTCAACCGTCGCTCCGGCTCCCGATGCCGTTGTGCTTGGCGTGGACTTGATCGGAGTCACCTTGTCGTCCGGACAGGATCTAGTTGGATTGGATTTCTGTGAGCAACTTCCGGCATCGGTCAGTGGACGAGTCTGGGCTGACGACAATACGAACCAAAGTTTCGATGTTGGGGAGTCTCCCATTCCCGGAACCGTCGTTGATCTGGTAGACGATCAGCAGAACGTCATCGCGACGACGAGCACCGACGAATCCGGCGTTTATGAATTCACCGGAATCACACCGGGGACCTACGCCGTGCGTCAATCCCAACCCGAGGGATATTTCCACGGTGGGCAGGTCGTCGGAGATTTGGGCGGCATCGTTGTTGCGAATGACTGGCTGGGTGAGATCGTTTTGGGCAGCGATCAACACGGCAAGTTCTACGACTTTCCCGAGATTCTACCGGGAGTCATTAGTGGTTTCGTATTCCAAGATGGCGGTGCGATCCTGACTGATACCGCACCCGAACCGGAAACGTTGCGGGATCTCCGTGATGGACAGTTCACCTCTGATGACGTGCCCATCGGGAACGTGACTCTAGAGCTTCGTAACGTGCTGGGACTTCCTGTTGATGGTGAGCGAATGCTCGGGGGTGTTTATGGACCTGGTCCGATTCGTGTGCTTAGCGATGCGAGCGGCTACTACGAGTTCACGGGGCTTCGTCCCGGTACTTATCACGTCTACCAAGTACAGCCGGACGAATTCATTGATAGCTTGGACACCCCAGGGACGGCGGGCGGTCTGGCAATCAATCCCGCTGACAACCTTTCATCGCTCGATGAGATATTTGTCCAAACGCTCACGCTCGACGCGGGAACCGATCCTGGTTTCGATGGCATCTTGAATATTGAAGTCGGTCCTGGCTCACAGAGCACACTTAACAACTTCAGCGAGATCATCATTGATCAAGAAGAGGTTCTGCCACCACAGAATCCCACACCTGATCCAGTGACGGTTCCACAGACGCCATTCGCCAACTTTGAAACTCCTGCGCCGGTGCAGACGTTTGTGATTCAAGAACCCGTTCGTCCGCTGCCATTGATCGAAGACGAGTGGATGGTCAGTTGGCACTTGAGCGTGATCAATGGTGGCGTGATTGAATTTGGAGATGCGCCATCAGCCAATAACACTGATTTCGATGGCGTTGAGATTCGTGACGTTGCATTTCGTGCCGGGCAACCGCTGTCCGGTGCAAAGATTGGTTCAGGTCGTTGGGTCATCTTCGACCTGGACGGAAAAAGAAAAGATTGGGGAGATGAGGTCATTCTCGGTCACGCCGATGCGACGCCATTGACCGGCGACTTTGATGGCGACGGCTTCGACGAGATGGCGATTTTCATGGGCGGACGTTGGTATGTTGATCTCAATGGCAGCGGTGCCTGGGACGCGGGTGACCTATGGCTTTCACTGGGGACTGCGTTGGACCGTCCTGTTGTTGGGGACTGGGACGGCGATGGAAAAGACGACGTTGGAATCTTTGGTCGTCGTTGGGCCTATGACGAGATCCGTATCCGCAGGGATCCCGGGCTGCCTGATCCCGCGAACTATCGTCGTCGATTCGTCGAGAGCGACGAAACAAGGATGCGCCGAGAGCCGGTTGACGATGAGGGAAAACGGTACATGCAACGGACTGATCAGGGTGCCTTGCGGGCCGATGAAGTCGATCACGTTTTCCAGTACGGCGAACAGACCGACACGCCTTTGAGCGGTGATTGGAATGGTGACGGTATCGACCAGATCGCGATCTATCGGTCCGGCCAGTGGCTGCTCGATTCGGATGGTGATGGTCGAGCGACGCGACGGGATGAAGTCGCTAACTTTGGTAGTCCTGGTGACTTTCCGGTAGTTGGTGACTTCGACGGGGACGGCATTGATGACCTTGCCGTTGTCCGTGGCAATATTTGGATTATCGATACCGATGGCGACAGGCGTCTGACGGGCAATGACAAAGTCATTCGCATCGAAGATCCATCAATGACGCCCAACGACGTACCGGTTGCAGGTGACTTCGACAACGATGGTCGCGATGAGCCGGCCTACTACCGTAAGTCAGGCTGAAGGGTCATCACGTCGTGGGGCTTGGCGTGAGCTTGACTCTGGCTTGGCCATCCGCGGTGGTTAAACGTCCGATCCTCCCGGTGGGAGGATAAGCTAGGCTTGTTTGCTCGATGGTTTGGCGACTCATCAGCCCACTATCCCGGAGATCTAGGCGACAGTGTCGCCAGAGCAACATTGTCGCGATTTGTCCGAAATCGCGAGTTTACGATCTTTGCAATAAACTCCGATCGAAAGCCTATCCGCGTTAATGACTGAAAGGTCTTAGAAAGCGCCGCCGCCACCGAGGCCGCCGCCGCCAAGGCCTCCACCGCCACCACCGCCGAATCCGCCGCCACCGGTTCCCGCTCCTTCTTCGCCCGTGACGAAGTTGAACGTGGTGACGTCGCCGACTTGAGAGAAGAAGGGTGCCGGTGAAACACGAACGAATCGACGGTCAGCACTGATGATTGCCAAGGTAATCAAACTAGCACCCTCAGGAAGCTGTGTGATCTGCGGTTGGAAACCAACGGCCCCTCTACGCAGCCGAGCAAGTTGTCGAGGATCGATGGGCCCTGTTGGCGTGATGCCTCCATTGAGCGTAGCGATATCTTCGTAGAGGTTTTGGATGACCTGAGCGTTGTCAGCTGGGTTAACGAATTGTCCAAGGACTTGTCGTCGAACCTTCCGCCTGGCGTCAGCAAGTTCCTCGAGCTGAGCTTCGGCGATCGCCTCCGTTCGCTTGCCTTCCTTCACATCGAAGACAACCATGGCGTCCTTTTCCGTCAACGGAATTTCCTTGCGGATAAATCGCTGCGAATCGCGTCCCATGTCCGTGATCAGCTCAAGGTTGACTGTACCACCAGTTGCATTGCCATAAACACGACGAACGAGCAAGCGATACTGGCCGTTGAAGCCTTCTGAGCAAATGTAGGTCTCGCTCTTTACGCCGCTCTCGTCAGTCGGCGTTTCCGAAGTCGTGTCACCAAGGTGAGTGCCACCGCCGGCCGAGTGTGAGTTTTGCAGCGAACAAATCGTTCCCGAAGGTTCTTCAATCGCCAAATCAATATCGGCTTCACCTGTCCAAGAAACGCGGATGATGACGTCGTGCGAAGCGGCGCTAACCAAGGCGTCGCTAAACACTTTCGCTTTCGCGGTCTCGCCAGCACGCATCCATTTTGCATGAACCGTTTTGGCCGCCAGCTTGGCTTTGTCGACGATGTGTTGATTTTCTTTCGTCCAGGCCTTGCCAAGGATTCCTTCGCACGCCAAAGCGATGGCATCGTCGTCTCCGAGATCTTTTGCCAACGTGAGCATCAGAACAAAGGGCTCACGCCGATAGGGATCCGACTCGACAATCTGCTTGAGCAGATCAATAGCTGCTTCATCACATTCAGCATCGGCGAGACGATTAGCTACCAGTACCAAATCGTCAACCGATTCGGCAAAGTCAACCGCTGAAAGCAGAGCCCGTTCGATTTGGTCTTTGTCCGCATCAATCGCTTGTAAGCTGATTGCGAGTGCGTGGTACATCCACGTTTGAACGTGGCCCGCCGAAATTGCTGCCGAGATCACTTCCGTCGACTCGCGGAATGCGTCAGTGGCTTCTTCGACCTTGCCTTCGTCCTGCAGGCGTTGGGCTCGCTTGGACAAGCGGTTGACGGTCAAGCGAACTCGTCGATCGAGAACGGCAAGATCTTCGGCGGACTCGATCTCTTGATCGTTCATCCAGGAATGCCAAGCCGCTTGACGCGACTCGCCTTCGGCTTGCTTCACGTTGATTGGCAATGCACCACGAAGTCGTTCCTGGGTGGCTTCTGCCTTTGCGTCTGTTGGAGATGTCTTGGGTGTCGAGAAACTCTCCGGGGCTGAAGAGTTT
>JBCCKZ010000009.1:0-23451 GCA_039027135.1 Planctomycetota bacterium | reverse complement strand
GCCTTACCGGGATCATCCTTCGGGTCGGGAAGGTCATCGATGTTGATCTGTGCTTCGGCAAGCAATTTCGAATACTCAGCTTTCGAAGCGAGGTGTTCGAGAGCTTCCTTGGTCCGGTAAATCTTGCCTTCGGCGTGATTGAAATAGATCATGCCTCCCGCTTCGACTCGGCCACGACGGAGGACGGTTTCCGGTGGGAAGCTGACCTGTCCCGCTTCCGACATCGCTGCCAAATACTCCTCGGTCTCAACCGTTCGAAGCGGACGCAAGCCGAGGCGATCTAAACGAGCACCGATGACTTTACCATCGCCAAAGATTAGTGCTGCGGGGCCGTCGTTCTTCTCTTCAAAAAGTGAGAAATACTCCAGCATCGCGCGCACCTCCGGTGCAACGTGTGGGTCGTTCTCCCAAGCTGGTGGCATCATCGCGACCACAGCGGTCACCAAGTCGATGCCCTCGCCATAAGTTCGAGCATTCAAAGTTTGATCGAGCCGGCAACTATCCGATTGACCTTTGGGACGAACAATGGCTTTATTGCGGGCCAAAGCAATAGCGGCTTCGCTCAGACGGTTCTTCTTATCGGTGTTTAACTCGCCGTTGTGAGCCATCAACCGAAACGGTTGCGCCATCGATGGGTGCGGATCCGTATTGGTCGAGAAACGCGTGTGAAAATACATCGTGTGAACTGCGTGATCGGGATCACTAAGGTCACAGAAATAAGGAATGATCTCCCAAGAGTTCAGGCGACCTTTGAAGACTTGGAGTCTTGCTGAAAGCGATAGCGGGTGAAGTCCTTCAAGTGACGCATCAGGAAATGCGTCCGCTTCAATCGCCAACAAGCACTCGTGAACCAACGCGTCCAGAGCTTCGTCCCGGACGGTATTGGGAGCTTTAAAGATCCATTGGCGAATGGGCAACTGTAACGCAACAGCTCGCGGTGGAATCTTGTCGTTATCGACCGGAAGTTCACGTTCCTTGATGACCTCGAAACCTGCCTTGGTCATGATGTCAACGACGAGCTTCTTGGCGCGGCCGTGCTGGGCGCTGTCCGCCGGCATAAAGAAATTGCCTACCGCAAAGGCTCCGGGCTCCAACGCCTGTGCCGTAATCTTTCGAAAGAAAGACAAAGACAGATCGACAGAGATACCCGCTCCATCGCCGACACCCTCGGAAGACATGCCACCCCGGTGGGGGACTGAGCAAAGTGCTTGATGTCCCTTTAGCAAAAGGTCGTGGGTTTGTTGGCTGTCTTTGCGGGTCAAGAATCCCACGCCACAAGCGCTGTGCTCGACCTCGGGGTCGTAAAGGCCAGTGGCTGCGTGTGATGATTCTGGTCGTTGTTGAAAAGTGGATTCGCTCAACAAGGGCTCCTTATATTTCTCTTTCTTTTGCCGCTTCAACCGATTTCCGTATCTCTGTGTTGGCCGGCCGCCTGATGGGTGGGTGATTTAGTGGGTCGATTTTTTGATGGTGCGTTTGCTTTCTGGTGAGGTGCTAGGCTGAGTTTGTTGTTTCGGAGAGGATTTCTTCGGCGACCTGTACGCCGTCCTCTAGGCGTCTACCGAGTAGCAGTGACCCGAATTCACTAGCCGGTTGGCTCAGGTGCCCCGCGCGGCGGATGATGATTCCCACCGGCCGAGTCATTTTGAATTCGGAACACGGCAGAACCTTCAAGGAGCCGATGGCTGTTTCTCGATCGATGGCCGCTTCGGGAAGGATGCCGAGCCCCCGATTGGCCTGTATAGCACGGATCGCCGAATCCGCATTATCAAATTCCATCGTGACATCGACGGATATCCCAAGGAGGCCCAAACACTTGTCAATTTCGGTACGAAGTCGCAAACCTCTTTCAAAACCGACCATCTCGAGTCCTTGCAGCTCAGATAGTCCAATTTCATTCCGTTCTGCGAGTGGATGGTCCGACGAACAAACCACCCGCATCGGCTCGTTGAGCCACGGGATGCTGCGAAGGCTTTTGGTATTCTTGGAGAAGCTAACGATTCCGAAGTCCACGCGGCCGAAATTGGTCATCTCGAAAACCCGCTCGCTGGGACCAAACTCCAGCCGCACATTGACCTCGGGGTGCTTCTGCGAGAACTCCTCCATCGCCTTGGGTAGATAGCTGAGACCCGCTGAATTGACGGTGCCGATCGTCAAATTTCCTCGGAGATTTTGATCCTCGCTCTGAATCTCGCCTTTGAGGGTCTCGTATCGCCGCAGAAGATCTCGGGCTCCACGCAGATAACTCACACCAGGGGTAGTGAGAACGAGTGGACGCTGTGAACGGTCGATCAATTGCACGCCGAGCGATTCCTCAAGGTGCTGCATCGCCTGCGAAACAGCGCTTTGAGTGAGCGAGTGCTCCTCAGCCGCTCGCGAGAATGAGCGGTGTTCGGCAACCGAACAGAAGATCTGGAATGTGCGCAGCTGCACCGCGGACCGCCTTGTATAAATTTTCGAAATAGTTCCGGAATCGGAAGTTAAGAGATTCTGGACGTTAAATCGGGTTCAGGGAAGCGTCAAGCAACAACCTCCTGATGGCCTTTACAGGTTGAATAATTCCC
Organism: Planctomycetota bacterium; assembly: GCA_039027135.1. GTDB lineage: Bacteria > Planctomycetota > Planctomycetia > Pirellulales > Pirellulaceae > Rubripirellula. The sequence continues at coordinate 20,887 of JBCCKZ010000009.1, read as the reverse complement.
CTTAAGGCCGCTCCTTGAGCCCCTCTGACGCCTTCTACAGATGCGAATATTGAAATCCCCTAGGTGGATTTGGGCTTTACCAGAATCTGGCACCTTGCCCGCGGGCGTTTCGTGTGGTGCCCAATCGTCGATCGCGACGGGTCCAAATCCCAATCGCTTGGCGGGATAGGGCTAAGATTGCTCTCGAGTTATCGAACCGAAATCAATCTTTCTACTGGGCTCACTGACATGATTCACAGGTCCTTGTTGCGTCTCTTGTCCGTCGTTGGGTTGGCGGTCTGTTGGTTTCCCAACACGTCCGCTTTGGCTCAGGCCAAGGCCGACTCACGAAGTCCAATCTTGGCTGGCGCCGCCATATCAGACATTACGCCTCCGCTTGGCTTGCCTATTGTCGGTGGCTGGAATTCACCTCCCGCTCAAGTGGTTCACGATCCTATCCAAGTGCGGTCGCTGGTGATCGCCAATGGCGGCAAAGAGCGGCAGAAGCTTGCGTGGGCTATTTGTGATAGCGTTGGGATTCCAGCTGAGGTTTTTGACATCGCGCGTCGACAGGTCGTAGATCAAATCGGTATTTCAGCCGACGCGATCATGATGTCATCAACTCACACCCACAGCAGTGTTTCGGCTGCCGGCACACGATGGGTTGATGGCGTGCCGTTGCTTGACGATTACCAGACTCGTGTGGCCGCTGGGATCGTTGAAGCCATCGTCAACGCAAACAATCGGTTGCAACCCGCCAAGATCTCTTGGGGTGGCGTCGACGAAGCAGGTGAAGTTCATAATCGACGTTGGTTTGTGGGGGATGCCATCGAGACGGACAACCCATTTGGCGGCGAAGATCAAGTTCGATTCAATCCGCCCGAAGGACATTCAGATTTAATCAAGCCAGCCGGACCTATCGATCCTGAAATTAGTTTCATCAGTGTGCATTCAATCGATGATCAGCCAATAGCCGTATTAGCGAACTACTCATTGCACTACGTTGGAGGCGTGCCGAGTAACCACCTCTCAGCCGATTACTTTGCAGCGTTCGCTGATCAGCTTTCGGACAATCTAGAAGCTACGAGTCCGGACACGTTCGTCGGCATCATGACCAATGGAACGAGCGGTGACATCAACAACTTTCATTTCCATGATCCATTGCCCCCCATGGAACCCTATGAGAATATCCAACGCGTAGCAAAGGTCGTTGCAGATCGCGTTACCAGCGCAATGGATGACTGTGAGTACCGAACTTCGGTCAAGCTCGACGCGGCGGTTGAGATCGTTCCGTTGAAGGTTCGCAAGCCAAGCGACGAGATGCTTCTTCATTTTCAAGAAGTCAGAAGAAAAGTGGCGGCGGGCGAAAAGGTGTACCGTTACGCGGAAACTTACGCCAATCGAGTCGAAGAGCTCAAAGCAGGCCCTGACTTTTATAACGTGCGTCTTCAAGTGCTTCGAATCGACGACCTTATGATTGCAGGTATTCCTTTTGAAGTCTTCGCTGAAATTGGAATTTCGTTGAAGGAGAAGAACCAAGCAGACGATTGTTTCGTCGTTTCGCTATGCGGTGGATCTTTCGGCTATCTACCAACACGGAGGCAACACAAGCTCGGTGGTTACGAAACTTGGATGGGAACCAACAGGGTTCAATTCAATGCAAGCGATCTTATTACTGAGAGCATACTGAAGATGATGAATCGGCTTTACCGTGCTGAGGAAGAAGTCGAAGTCAAAGACTCGTCGGACAGCCGCCAGCGGCGCAGGTAGCTGATCAGGTCACGCATCTGTTCGACATTCAGCTGCTTCTCGAAGCCTTCTGGCATCGGTGATTTGCCCGTCGAAATAACTTTTTCGATCGTGTCGTGCTCAAAGCTCTCACGACGCCCACCGGCCAAAAGCAGGGTGACGTTTTCGTTGTGGTTTCCAACTAGCATTCCCGAATGGATCGAGCCATCTTCGGTCAGAATCTGGGTCGCGACGTAAGCAGCATCGATTGCCGCATTGGGGTCAAGGATCGCGGCGAGCAGAGCGGCCGGAGATTTCGTGCGACTATCGCTGATGTCAGGTCCGACAGATTGTCCAATCCCATTGAGACGATGGCATTGGCTGCAATGTTGCTTGAAGAGCACTTGTCCATTGACGACGTCGCCATCACTGCTGGCGGCTGCGGCATATCTTTCCAGGACCGCTTGTCTCATTGGCTCAGGGGCTAGCAATTCGATGGCACGCTTGCGGATCACTTTATTTTGATGCTCGGTCAGTCGATTCGCAGTGGCCGGAGGAACGTCGGCGCGGTTTACCGTTCCATCCATCAATCCGTCGAGAAGCCAATTGGCACCTTCGCTCGCCCTGACAAGAACACTCGCGACATTTCGGCGAGTTGACGGCGAGAGATCAATCCAGGCGATGTTCAGTTCTTCGAAATTCGCAAGTTTCGGCTGCCGCATCCACCACCGAATCACCTCAACGACCAACGTTGGTTCAACATCGTGCAAGAGTTGTGTCGTCCAGTGATCAGCTTCGACCGAGGCGTTCATCGAAAGCGAATCAGCTTGTTCGAATTGGGCGAGGACTCGGAGGCAATTAGTCCTGGTCTGCGGATCTTGTTGTGGGTTCAATGCCATGCGACGCAAACGCCGGTGGATTTTGAGAACCTCCACTCGGGTGCGATTGTCTGTTTCATTGGGGAATACGCCTTTTGCGATTCCCTGTAGAAGTGCCAAGCTCTTGTGGTTTAGTTCTGCTTGGTCATCTTCAATGTGTGCCAATGCGAATGCAAGAGCGTCCCCCGGTTTGTTGTGTGACCAGTGGTGCATGGTGCGCTCAATCCATCGCTTGGGCGTTTCAGATTGCGAGACCAGGAAATCACCGAGTAGGGGATGCCAGCTGGGGTCTGCAGCGCAGAGTAGATCGAGGCTCCAGTGATCGGGTGTCTCTGGGGATTGTAGGAGCTCATGCAAGAGGGTTTCGAGCATCATTTGCGATGGAATGGTATGCGGGGATGTCACTAGAGGCTCAAGACTTGCTCGAATTGCTGCCGGATGATCATCGTTGATCCAGCGACTGGGCAGACTTTGATTAAGCCAAGCTATTGCTCTCGTCATTCCTCTATCAGCGCCATTTACCTCGCGCTCACGCTGATCAATCCAGGACTTGATGCTGGTTTCCAACTCTGGCGTACGCTCTTGTTCCCATAACCACTGGGATGCCATTTCTCTTCGCCATGGATCATTCGATTCAAGCCATGAAGCGAAAGTACTCAATTGAAGATTCCCGGCCTGTTGGATGGCGGGTTGTTCATTGGGAACAATCCACCAGACCCTACCTCGGTCATTTCCGAACCAAGTGTCCGGACGATTCTTTAGCTCGTCGGGTGCCCAGTGGGGATGTTCAATCACGGCGCGGCACATGTCGACTACCAATACGCGTCCGTCCGGCCCGGGAGTCAGATCAACCGGCCGAAACCAATCGTCCGGTGATGCCAGGAACTCGTCGGCGACTTCTTCGCGTCGGCTGATCCATACCGACCCGTCATGCCGCAGTCTTTGTCGTTGAACGAGCGAGCCCGTTGGTTCGCAAACCAATAGCCATTCCTGTTCTCGCTTGAGGCTGGGTCCCAGAAAACCTGATCCAGGTGCCAACACGCCACAAGCCGCGCTGAATTGTCCAGCATGCAAATGGCTTGTCGTCCATGCCTTCGAAATGGGAACGACGGTGGAATGCTCGCCAGCCAAAGCCGTGTCAAAAAGTGCATCGCCTGGTGTCAGGTCGCGCGTTTGATCAACGATTGATTTGGCTAGGACCGCTTCGATGGCTGGGCGTCGATTACTGCATCCGATTCTTCGTCCATAGTCGTCAACGGAAATGCCGTGCTGGCTCGAACCACTTATCACGCCGTACCAGGCTTTTCCACGAGCGTCGCCATCCGAAGTGTTGGATGGTAACTCGAATGCAAAGTCATTCGAGCCAAGATCAACCACGCCAATCGACAAATCAAAACGCGAGCTCGTTGTCTTGATCTTGCCACCACGCAGTCCGCCGGCAATCACTACCCGGCCGTCTGGAGTCAAAGTGGGATGGTTCGCTCGAAGTTGTTCGTTGCCTTCGCTGAAACCTTCAAACCAAATTTCCTCGGTATCGGCTCTGCCGTCACCGTCAGTATCTCGGGCAAAAAGGATCTTTCCGGCCGTGGTGATGATCGCTCCATCACTAAACGGCTGGACGCCCGTGGCGAACATCAATCCATCGATGAAAGTGGTCGAAGAATCGAATCGACCATCGGAGTCGACATCATTCAAAACCTTGACTCGCCCCGATGGTTCCGCTTTGGGATTCTTTACTGTTTTGAGGGGTCCGGTTGGGTAGTCAGGCATCTCGACCACCCACAGATTCCCGTGGCGATCCAGTCTCGCAGCAACCGGATCAACGACGAGTGGTTCCGCAGCCGCGATCTCAACGCGATAGCCGGCGCGAAGCTGTAATCCATCCAGAGTTTCTTGCCAGGAGTGATCGCGAAGTGCTCCAGCCGAATCTACCGAGATAGCCTTCTTCTCTTCCGCGAAGTTGATCGTGCATAGCAAAACCGCTAGCAAGAGCCAGATCGTTATCGCTTCTTTCATCGGGGATGCAGCAAGGACGGCCATGCGTCAAAACCTACATGGGCGGCTGGCTTGAAAGAAGAGTCAGGGCTTCGGTAATACGCGTTTTCTGGTCTTCATCCAAAATGAGATAGCGATCTCGACCATCAGGCTTCTCAGCGAAGGTTGTCACTCCCGAGTCTTCCACAGTGACTTCGCCCGGTGAAGAGAGTTTAAAGTACTCGTGATCCGGCCGAACGGCAATTAAAACGGACGTCAGGTCCCAGGTCGGGCGGTCGTGTGGCGGAGGATTGTAAAGTGTGTAGGCCTCCGGGAGTGGGTGACGTTCCGCGTAGTCATAATCTTGCAGGATGCTTTGGTGCGGATAGGGAAGTGATTTTCCAATTTCAAAACCGCTCCAGATGATTTCAGTGGGCCACTGCCCTGCTAATCGTTTGGCGGATTCAAGATCTTTGATCACGTTGTATTCCTTGTGCGCTCCGGCAAGTCCTTTCTCACTTGTCAGATGGGCAAAGCCTCCCGCCATGATGGAGATCAATCGCACCTTTTCTTTAACTAGCTCCATACCAGATAGCGAACTGATTTCATCAGGCTTTGATTGAATCAAGTTTGCTAGGTTCGTTGAAAATCCAACTTGGACGATTACAGTTTGCCCATCCGGCTGTTTAGCGAGAGTTTGCCTGAGGAGTTTGACCGCATCGATTCGGTCTTGGTCGCCACCCAAGTCACTGGGAAAGACATCGACCTGTTTGGCCAGAACGTTGAATTTTCCTTCATGGGGAGTGACGCCGCTGTTGCAGACGCCGATGGGGATTTCACCGCGACCATAGAACGTGTTGATCGCATCAGCAAACTTTGATGCTAATGGATGATCCTTGGTGCACGTAACTGCAAGCAACTCACACTCGCCGCGTGATTGCAGCGAGTGAATGACTCCCATGGCTAGTGCATCGTCACAATCATTACCGAGGTCCGTGTCGAAGATGAGATGGACCGGTTCGGTGGCTCTTGAAACCGGACTGCTTAGATTAAGCATCGATAGGAGGATCAGGCCTCCAATGCGGTAGATTCGATTTTCCACGATCTGAAACTCTTCTTAGGTGGTCGAAGCGAAGAGCTCTAGTGTATATCAATCGCCGAATCAATTGCTGGGTAACTCTTCGGGAGTAATAAAGCCGTCTTGGTTGCGGTCCAATCGCCTCAAGAGAATCGGCCGCTGCAGCTCATCGGCGGAGACCTTGCCATCGTTGTTGGAGTCCAGGTTATTGAATTGTGTCTGCCAAGGAGACTCAATTTCTTTCAAGCTTTCCTTTGAGCCTTCGGGGTAACCTTCTTCTGGTCGACTTTGCGTCTTAAAGAATCCTGTGATTCGCTGAGGAGCATCATCCAGGAACTTGTGGCCTCCCGAATGTTCAAAAACCACAACATCGCAACCAATCGGTGACTCGAATTTTTCTCCGACACCTTCGACCGTCAAACTATCTTTTTGCGATTGATTGATGAGCTTGTAGATGCCAATGTTCCGACGTTGGTTCGATGGTTTGACGATCGGATCTTGATTGCCGATCAGATGCATGACTGGAAGTGGTTTGAGTTTCCATGGCTCGCCAATGCCCCCAGCGGAAATGGCGACCGCGGCCAAGGCATCTCGCCTGGTCGCCCAAAGTAGGCCCGTCATTCCACCTCCGTTTGAGTGTCCCGTCGCAAAGATCCGATTCACGTCAATCTCGTGTTCTTTCTTCACCTTTGCCAAGATCGCGTCAAAGAGTGCTAGATCCCGGTCAGATTGAATACCACTTCGGTTTTGCCAACCCGATCGTTTACCCTCGGGATCACGACCTGTGGCAGTGGGAAGCCCCTGGGGATAAATGAACATGGCTTCAGGCCAGCACTCAGCGAACCCTTTCGTTGCCATGCTTCGAGCTTTGCCACCGTGCCCGTGATAAACGAATACAACGGGTAGTTGGTCAGACGCTAACGAAGGTTTTTCGAGGAGGTACTCTCGTGTCTCGCCTTGAACTTCAAGCGTTTGAGGCAGCGGCTTGGCTAGAGCGATCGACATGGGCCCGAAAAAAGAGATGGCCGCGCAAAGCAGACGGGCAGGTCGAGTTTTTAAAGTGATCATGAGACTGGATGCATGGGCCGATAACCGTTGTTCAATGTCCAGCCTACCCTGTCTTTGACTAGCCGTGGGATCGTAAAACGCTACCGATGCAAATCATTCCTTGGGATCTTGCTCGGAGATTTGATCTTCAAGCTCTTTTACCTTGTTTAAGGCTGCTGAAGCGGTGGTCATCGCGATGATCGCGAACGAGAAACTCGAAATGGCAAAGGTGAAGGCGACAACGTCCATAGCGTGGCAACGAAAGAAGGGGATTTTGTTAGACCTGTCTTCTTGGCATGAAATCGACCAACTTTAGGGCGCTGCACTCGAGTTTTTGCGATCTAGTGCAGGGTAGGACGTGCTAAAGTCTTGAGTGAGGGCGTCCAAAGGTCATCGCTTCACAGACTCATTCATGGCGTTTGGTCTGGCTCAGGGTTCGATGACTCGGTTTTACCACTTTCTTCTTTCACCATCTCAACAATCAAAAATTGCTTGCTTCCTGAACCGAGAGAGAAAATCTCTTTCGATACAGGCTTGAATCCTTGACAGCTGAAGGAGAACTTTCGCTTTCCGTAGGGCAGTGAAAACGATGGCTCAATGATGTAATAACCTTCGAGGGCATGACCAACAAAATCACCGTCAATGCTGATTGAGATTGGACGAACGTTCATTGCAGGCAAGGTGTTATTGCCAACACGCATTGATTGCTCAGCGTTCTGGTAGACCGTAGTTGGTTTGAAGAATGGTTCGCCGTTCGGCACAATAAAGATGACTTGAATTATGGAATGAGTTGACGGCACATTGCTTTCAGCAACGGCTGCGAACGCGTTCACTGCAAGAAAAATCAAGGTTAAGGGAAGGCGAATCATAGGTCTTTCCTTTGTTAATGTTGTGGGTTGAGGGGAATGCCTATTACTCCGACGTTGCATTGATGGAAAGTCGCGGCATCAGGGTCTAGACCTTATCTCAACCTAGCGAAGACGCGGATCAGAAGGTGACAAGAGAATTCAACCTTCTTTCGATTTCTTTAGTTCGCTCTCAATTCGATGCATCGAATCCCGAATTTCGGTTAGCAGGGCAATTGTTTCAGGTGTCGAGTTTTCTAGGTTCGCCTGAGTCGAAGTAGCTGCAACGATTGGTGACGGAGCTGAAGAAACCGTATCCCTTTGACTCAATACTGTCTCGCGAAAGGACTTTGCATCCAGGATTCCGGTTAGAGAAACCAGTGCGCCCTGCCCAGACTGACCAGCGGTCTCAACCGTCAGTGTGTGCAAGTCAAACGCTCGCATGATCGGGCCCTGAACCATTCCCATATCGGTGATTTTCTCCAGCGGAATAGTCTTCTCAACGCGAACCAAGATTCCCTTCTTGACTTTGAGCGCCTTCTCGGTGAGAACGCATTCCATGCTGTCTAGATAACGCCTGGTCACTGCCAATCCGATCGGCAACCACAAGAGTATGAGAGGTATTCCAAAGATCGTTAACACAAGGACCACAACGCCGCTGAGTAGCCAATAGGTGCATACCTTGGGATTAAATTTAGCTTCAAGGATGGTTTTTTCGTCGGTCATAATTGTCAAGTTCCAAGAGTGTGCAACTTCCTTAGGATTGCTCAGTCCACTCCAGCGAGACTGCCCACGATGGCGAGCAGGTCGATGATGAAATGAGCCAGGATTAGCAGGGTAAGATTTTTCGTCTTGTAGAAATACCAAGTCATTAGTGAACCAATGCAAAAAGCCATAGCAGCATTCTCCAGTCCATCTTTTAAATGCATCAGTGCAAATGCGGTGTGCGGAACGAGGATGCCGGGCCAAGGACTAGCGAAGGACTCGAGCAATCGCTTCATCGCGTAGCCGCGATAGATGATTTCCTCCGCAAAACTCGAGGTGAGTAGTGATAAGGGCGCATACCAAAAAAAGAAGTGCTTTGGTAATTCACCAGCTGCTGGCTTTCCCGAGGGCAGTGGAATGTCGGGAAACCATGGGCTCACCAGGAGCTTCCACCCAACCATCCCAATGAAGAAGAAGCCCACGAGCCCAAACGCTTCATAAAGCGTCTCGATTTTTGGTCGCTTGAATCCGAGCGAAGAGATTGGTTTGCATTCACCAAAAACAACAATAGCGATAAGCAGAAATGCGACTCCCCAATCAATCGCTTGAGAACAAACATTTCTCGCAACGATCCCGGTAGGAAGCAGGTTTCCGGCAACCGGCGGAAACCAAAACAGAGTCGTAGCGAAAAGTGAGAGCGACAAGCCAAGTACAAGCCACTTGTCAGGTTGTTTCGATGTGACAGTCAATCGTGTGTTTCCAGATCCTCGCCTAAACCATGCCATTTCCCTTTCGCTGATTCCATCAGATTCTTTGATCTGTCAAATCAAATTTTTGCCTTACCGTCGGTCGTGACAGCACGATGAATGTGAGCACCCCCAGAACCGTTCCGAAGGGCACGAAAAGGCATGCGACGCCGGCGATCACGAGGCAATAGGTGTGTGAGGCACGTTGCGACAGCTTTCGTCCGGCGATCGCCACGAGGACGGCGACGGTCATGCCAAGACATATAAAAATGGCCGGGAAAATAACAAAGAGCCATCCAAAGATCAGGGGTGGCGGGCCGTTTCCTCCTCCGCCGTCGAAGGCTCCCGACAGGATTGCGATTCCAAAACCCAGGTGGATAAGTGGTCCCAACGAGAAGAGCCCAAGCAGACCAGCGACCACATAGTGAAAAATCGAGAGTAATCGCAAATGCTCGTCGTCTTGATCGCTATGCACGCTAGCCTTTCAATGATTGGATGCCCTGGACAGCGTTTTAGATGGAAAACGCCATCTATAAAGGCGAGATCTTAACGCAGTTTAGGCGCGAGAAAGTTCTCGATGCATCGTGAAGATGGTCCGGCGAAACAGCGTGTATTTGAGATTGCTTCAGGCCATCATCACTAACTTTATGAGCCGAACTTAGGAGCGCAGCGACTCATCGGGTGCCAGAACCGATACCCGAGGCGTCGTAGGCCTCCCCCTTTCGGCTTATAAATTTGAGCCTGCATCACCGACTCATCGGGTCTCACATCCGAGACCCAATTCGTCAAACCAAGGTGTCGGTGGTTGAGCCAAAATCCTCTGAACTCGATCCGATGGCTTCAAAGATGGAATCTTGTTCCTGTTCGTTTGTGCTGTCGAAACGAACGGCTTCCGGGGACTGATCGACACTTGACTTTTCACCACTGCTCGCGAAGAGTCGTTCAATGTCCTCCGAAACGATTTCAATTGCTTCGTCGAAATTACTTTCCTCAGTGACCTCAATCGAACGATCCTGTTTCGCAGCGACCAATGCAGGAGTTTCGAGTGAAGTGGTTCGCAATACTCCCCCGCGAGCGGAAGAGCCGGCGGCAACACTTCCCGAGCCGTTGACCGGCGCGGCTGTTAGACCAGCTGCTGCGTAGGCGACGGTGGTGGCTGCGTTAACAATACCAAGAGCGTCCGAGCCCAGTGCCGTGTCAATCGAGCCACCCACCAGCAGATCACGTAATTGATCCGGTGCGAGGTTAGGTGCTGCCGAAAGCGCAAGCGCCGCTACACCAGCAACGTGCGGAGCCGCCATGCTCGTCCCCGACAGTCGACCATAGCGACCGCCCGCGTATGTGCTGTAAACGCCGACCCCTGGCGCATCAATCTGAACCGAGCCGCTACGTCCCACATCGTTGCTGAAGCCAGCGATTCGATCAGCTGAATCGTGGGCTCCGACGGAGATGACATTTCCATTGCTCGCACTGAAGGCTGCGGGATAGCCGGGCACCGAAGCGGCTTCGTTTCCTGCGGCGGCAACGATGAGTGAGCCAAGTGATTCCGCGTAGTCGATAGCGGCGTCAATAGCTCGACTATAACCACCGCCAAGCGATAGGTTGATGATGTCGGCACCGAGGTCGGCTGCGTAACGGATGCCAGCGGCTACAGACGAAGTGCTTCCGGACCCGTTGTCGCCTAGAACACGAACTGGAAGGATCGTCGCATCGGGCGCCACGCCTGTTGCACCAAACCCATTCGACGAAGCGGCGATTGATCCGGCAACGTGAGTTCCGTGTCCATTGACGTCATTGGGATTGGCATCGCGTCCGGCAAAGTCGTAGCCGTTGACGTCATCAATGAAACCATTGCCGTCATTGTCGATACCATCGCCGGCAATCTCGCCTGGATTGACGTAGATGTTGTTGATCAAGTCGGGATGATCGAGATCAACACCCGTGTCGACGACGGCAACCAAGATGCCTTCGCCGGTATAGCCGGCCGCCCAGGCCTCGGGCGCGTTAACAGCATTCAAGTTCCAATCGTTCTGTCCGCCGTAATACCCCACGTCAGCTAGCGGCGCTACTCCACTACCGGGGGTACTGGTTGTTGGTGGAGACGTCGGCGTCGACGGAGTGATTGGTGTTGATTGTGGTGGCGGAACGACTGGCGGAGCAGGGTTGGCTAGGTCAACGCCAATCTGAAGTTGGTAAGACGTCCCCCAAAAAGACTGTGATTGAACGCCCACGTAATAAACCCCGGCACCCAAGCTTCCAGCGAGATTCTCGGAGGTCGTCCCACGCGAGGAACTCGAAGCAATGATAGTGCCCGACTCATTCGCAACGAATAGGTCCGCGTTTCGCCGCAGTCCTGTCAGGCTGACATCAAGCTGACCATTTCTCTCAATCTCGATTCGGAATACATCTCTAGTGTCTCGGAAACTTAGTGTTCCTCGAAGCGACTGGTCATCTTCTAACACCCCAAGATCGGCGGCTGTGGAACGCGTGGAACCCGCGTCCGTGTTGAGTGCCGAAACGACCGAAGCAACTTCTAAGGACGGTTCTGCACAAAGAGCACCAGCGTCGGCCGCCATGAGCTCCCGTTTTTGCAGGCATTCAAAAAACAGGCGGTGCCTGAACTGCTGTTTCCTGAGCATCGGAAATCCTAGCCGTCAAAAGAAGAGCGAGTGAGAAGTACTAGTACTCCACTCAGATTGCCGCAGCATATGCCGATTCCGTCACTTTCGGCAGCACTTTTTTATCGAGCAGCCCGAGTTACTTCCAATCTTCCGTCGGCATTTTTGTAACGAAGCCTTATCGCGGAATTCACGCCCTGACCCTTCCCTTCGCCACTAATGCTGCCATCGGAATTGACGAACCAAAGTCTTAGCAAGCCGCCGGAGCCGGCCTTTCCGATTTTGAAGACCGCGGCACTATTTTCATTGATTCGGCTGACGTAGTGCTTCGTCCAGTATGGCCCTGGAAGGCCTGTGCGATCGTCGGCAAGGATTGCGAACTTTTGGTTGCCGTCGCCTCGGATCTTGGCGGCGAGTTGTATCGATCCAGTATCGTCTAGTTGGGAAGCAATTCCGGTCACGGTGAGATTGTGCGTTGTCCGGGAATCGAGAGGTTGTTCTTGAAAAACAGGGTGCAGCATCAGCATGGCGGCCGATGCTTGGCTCACATAAGCATGGGGTTCATGCTGGCCTTTGATACGTCGGTAATTTGCGTTGGTTGGACCCATCAGCGTATTTCCCTGCCTTTGCTCAAAACGAGGACCGATGTGTGGCAATCCAAACGCGTGGCCTAGCTCGTGGACCATCCCTTTGAGTGCCATGGAATCGCCAAGCTCGCCAGCAATCGGCATTCCTGGACGTAGCTCCGTAGCTCTGGAGTCGTAATTCGCGATTGACCAACCACCAAACTTGGGCGACATGCCCCCTCGAAAATCGGCGAAACGAATCGGAGGCTCGCCCAGGTAAATCAGGACCCACCAGAGGTCCTTCTTTGCGGGCAACCCAAAGGCTTTGATCGCCGAAGTAATTGCCTCGTCATGAGCACTTGCTTTGGTATAGGCAGATGAAGGCTTTGAGCCAATGACACCATTGACCACCACGTGCTTGTCGTCTCGCACGAAAAGGGTTTTTGTTTTTGGTTTGATTCCCCATGATTCGATGCTGTCGATCATGAATTGGTCTGTGTAATCGCAAAGGCGGTCGATACCTAGTTGGTAATCTTGTGGGGGCCGGATTCCTTGCGGGCAAAACAACACGACCCGCACTTTGGCGGCCTGCTCTCGCTGGTTGGCTTCTTGGTCCGGCGTGCTTGCATTGTGGTCAGGAATTGTTCTTGGCGAGCTCTCGATAGGCTTGCTGCTGTTGATCGGCCAAGAACCAAAGCGATACGTCTTTGGCAAGCCGGGAGCAACCAGCACACGTTCCGGATTGCGTAATACGTTGATCGCGGTTAGTCCACGTCCCTCGGGTACCGGGAGCGTTTGGGTGTTTCCGGATTGCAAATCGAGTACCGTCAGCTTGCGGTACCAGCCGCCAACAAAGAGCTTAGTTTCTCCATCGAAAAGACGTATGTCGCGAACGTTCGCTTGGTCCAATACCCATTGTCGATCAAACTGCATGGAACTGAGGTCGTACTGAGAGATAAGGCCTGACCTAGTAGACATGAATAGTTTTTTGCCACTCTTTGTGATGAGCATGCGGTCGATAGACTCGTTGAAAGTCTGTATCGAACGGATTGTTTTTAGCGTAACGGCGTCCCGAAGCTCTACCACGGCTTGTCGTTTCTCATCGATACCGCAGGTGACGATTTGCCTTCCAGAAGGCAGGGCGACCAATCCAGTCACTTTTCCAAAAGGTGTGTCTTCTTTGGCGATCGTCGATCCGTCATCCGCATTGATTCGGTAGATCGCGGAAAGGCCGCCGCAGGCGATCAAGTCGTTTGATTGGGGGATGAACTCGACTTCCCAAAAGTTCGCCGATGCCTCGCTCCGTGCTACCCGTCTGAGCCCTTTGACTTGGTAGATTTCTACTGGCGATTGCGACCTGACTACGGCGATCGAGTCGCCGTCGCTCGAGAAGTCCGCGTCATTCACATCTTTATCGGACCTGATGAGGTTTCCGATCGGGCGAATCGTCCTCGCTGAATAGAGCCGAAAACCTTTCGCTCCGACAAAAAGAAGCTTGCCGTCGGGCGAATTGCGAATGGTCCGGACCGTATCGGACAGATCATTCACCTTTGTGGGAGGACCCAGCATGAATTGAGCATTCGCAAGGCAGCTAAGCCAAGCCAACCATACAAGAGAGAGAACCGCTTTCATTCTACGATGGGCGTTGACTTCATCATCGCGAGCAAGAGAACTTTGATAACTGATGACTCAATGCAAACTATTCTAGAAGAGTCTTTGGAGCCAAAGGGAGGCGTGCGACGCCACGGATACCCATCACTTTAAGCTAGCGTCTGACTGCGTGTGTTGTTTGCTAGTCTGTCTTGGCTTCATTCAGGCAATAAAGGCCTCCGATTTGCCATGGAGATGTTCTTCGTATCTCATTTCGGCTCAAGGCTTTGACGAGATCCTAAGTCCAACCATCTTCATGAGGGCCAGGGCATTCGTGGTGGGAGAGACTCCCGCACGCATGACATAATCAAAAGTCATTCGCTCGTTGCCGTCAGCGTCTGGATTGATCGTCTCTCGGAAATGTACGGTTTGGCAAACTGATTGAACATCTGACTCGTCGGCGAGCTCAAGGTCGTGAGTAGTGATCGCACCAATGGACCTTGCATTGACAAGATGTTTGAGGACACCCACAACCGCGATTTGTCTCTCGCTCGAGTTGGTGCCGCGTAAGATCTCATCAAGCAGAAACAAACACACGAGGTCTGAGCTTGACGCGAGCGAATCAGCACGGTCAATCACCGATTTGAGTCGGTAGAGCTCCGCCATGTAAAAAGAAACACCCTGGCTAACGTCATCCGAGACGCGAATGCTGGTTGCCATCTCCGTCGGAGGCAAGCGGAAGCTTGCTGCACAAACGGGGGCGCCGAGACCCGCGAGTGCGACATTCAATCCTACCGACCTCAACATGGTGCTCTTGCCAGACATGTTGCTGCCAGTGACGAGCAACACTTTACCGACCGGTCCCATTGTCACGTCGTTGCAGACACGCTGTTGATCCGTCAATAGCGGGTGACCTATGACTTTTCCTGAAACGGCCAAGTCTGAATCGGTCGTTGCAATCCATTGGGGACGAACCCAATCGGCTTGCTCGTCATGAACTGAAGCAATTGAGAGCAGGGCTTCGTAGATACCCAAGGAACTAAACCAATTGGGAACAAAAGACCGGTGTTGAACCTGCCAGGCTTCTAGCTTTCGCAAGACGTGAACGTCGTAGAGCACGAGAAACTGCAAAGGCAAATAGAGAAAGAAAGTCGCTGGCGATTGCCGAAGACCACCCCAGCGTGCAATCTTCGCCAACTCCTGTAGGCCGGTTAATGCGGAAGATTCCGTGTCGACCATTCCACGACGAAGTTTTGCGATCAGTGGATTGTCAATTTCGGATAAGTCTTGCCAATCCTCGATCGATGCAAAGATATCGCGATAGTCGTCGATTCTCTTTCGGCTTCGCATGGCGGCTGAGAAGGCGGCGTGAGCCGGGCCGAGGAAGAGCATCGTGATGATGAGATTGATCGCAAGTGTGAGACCAAACACAACGATGCCAACGGTGAATAGAGGAGATTGGCGATTCGAGAGAAAAGCAAATGCCATCAGCATCGAGGTTGGCCCAAGGATCAAAGCGGCCTTGGACCACAGATCAAGCCAGCGATTGTTTTCAAGGTAGGCATTGGATGCCGCCCAGTTTTGGAATTCATCTGGGCCGTAAGCATCCGCGCCCATTTGCGCGAGCGTTGCGTAAAGGTCCAAGCGACGCTCGCGATCTTTGGCAAAAGCAGCGGCGACGTCGAAGCGATCGTTTGCATCTTCGGGAATCGCCGGTCCTGTCAGCCATCGAACCAGCGTCTCGACTCCCGGTTTCGTTCCGCACACCGAAACGAGATGGAAGAGAGAAGCTTTGCCCAGTAGATCCAGGTCCGACGCGTTGTTTAGCCAGGTTTCAGGAATATCGACAGCCTTTTGCATCGAAAGCGATCGCTTGGTGCTGATCGTTTCCCAATCACGCTTATCTCTCGCGTCGAGTCTCTTGAGTTGATCCAGTCGCGTTTGGGCAACTTGCATCTCTTCTCGTATGGGCTCGTTGACCGTTGCAACGACGAGAAAGCCGATGAAGCATGCAACACCTATCCAAAACGCAGGCCAAAACGTAGTCGAGACAACTCCAAAAATGATGGCCAAAAGCACAAGCAGAACACGTAACCAGCCAATGCGCTGATCTCGGCTCTTCAGCGAATCCAGAAGCGTTTGAATCTTCTGGATGGATTCTGCATAGTTACCCGTCATGCGGAAACTGCTTCACCAGCGACTCGACGCGATGCTGGTACCAAAGAAAGGGCTTCTCCCTTGCCCCGAGGAACCACTTTCACGGCAATGCGGTCCTGCAGGTTGGGCCTGAAAATGGTCAGCAGCATTAGTGGAAGGAACCACGCAACGTACATCCCGCCACCAAAACCATGCCAGAACTGTGCGGCAACCATGACCGCTGCTGAGCCACTCATGAGTGTCGCCAAGTTCTTGCTTGCCGGCCACGATGCATAGAAACAGCTGAGGATCAAGAACGCCACGATGACTGGCAATCGCCAAAAGGGATTGAGCCCCAACGCCCAGAAGCCTCGAAGTTCGGCTGCTGATTTATAAGGATTCAAGATGCCAAACATGTAAGAAAGTTGGTCAGTCAGTGATGCGGAACCGTCGAACATCAATCCAAGAATAAGAACACCTATCGTCGTCAAGAAGCCAAGGCCGAAACTGCGGATTCCACGTTGCCAGTAGAAGCTTGTCCAAAGTGGCAATAGGAACAGGGGATAGTAGACCAATCCAGCGGCCAGGCCGAGAAGCCCCCCTGCTAACCAGGGACGTCGGTAATAGAGAACGGCCCATAGCAATAACGCGGCGGGAAGCACATGATCAACACGCCCGGTCATCTGAGCCGTATAGGGCACCAGCAAGTAAAGCGTTCCGCATCCAATGCCCGCTCGCATGTTTCCGAAGTGACGGTTTCCGATGGTGACGATGCCGATGACAATGGCTAGATGAGCCGTGATTGCTAACGTTTTGGCAATTCGTGCCAGCCGAATTTGTGAATCGTTTAACTCCTCGAGCGCCGGTGGCGCGTTCGAGCCACCAGGTGAATCGCTCACCGGACGCGTTGGAATCGCCGGCAACATATTCATCAACGTATAGCCCGGTCCCAGTTGAGGACCCTGCTCGATTTGTACCTGGGGTGTACTACGTACGACGTTGGCCATCATGAATACGAACATCGACACACCGATGAAGGCGAGTCCTCCTGTCGTTAAGTTGGGATCGAGCAAAGGGCGTCGAACCATCAGGGGATCAATCACTAGCCTCAACAAGATCATCATCTCGATCACAAAGAGATAGATGAAACCAAAGCGTTGGATCGACTGTGCTCGCTCAGCGGGGTCGACGACTGGTTCCGTTTGTTCGTTGGAATCGGGTTCGCCGATTGGCGTCTCTTGTGACTCCCCTCCTTCGGGTGATGGGATCGATATCTCGTCGGTGATTGGTTCAGGCTGAGCCGAGCTCAAGGCCAATGCTGATGCAGTTAAGTCGGGCTCGGATAGGGCGGCCGATTCGGCTGGCTCCAGGGCGGCATCGACCTGCATCCGGTAGCCCTCATGGACAATCAAGAGTCCAGGAGCCAGCAGGATGAGCAGAATGAGGTCGAGGTTTCGAATGCTCCAAAATCGCCGAAACACGAAGAAAAGACCAATCGTCAGAAACGACGATAGGTACACCCACGTGGTGGGATCTGGCCGGCGGTAGTAAAGCAATATTTCGCTCATAGCCCCGCAATTCTAGCATCTTTTTTTGATTTGCGATGCCGCTCCTATCGTGGTGCCTTGTCTATAAAAACAATGCCAACGGAAGAAATGATGGACGGGGTAACATGGGCACATGTCCACGCAACGCAAAGAACCCGTCGCCAATCGCTTTGAGAGGATTCGGCTCGAAACGGATGATCTTGGGCAGGAAGATGATTTCTCGTCTCGCGATGGTGTTGACTATTTGAGTGATGAATCCAAGTCGGTAGTGGTGAGGAACGAGTCCCCCGATCTCGGATTTGATTACAGCCTCAATCCCTATCGCGGTTGTACCCACGCTTGTGCTTACTGCTACGCTCGCCCCACTCACGAATATCTGGGGTTCTCGGCAGATCAAGATTTTGAGACGAAGATTCTCGTCAAACGAAATGCACCGGAGCTTTTCGATCGATTTCTTCGTCGATCGGGTTGGGATGCTTCACCGGTCGCGTTTTCCGGTGTGACGGATTGCTACCAGCCTATCGAACGTAAACTGAATTTGACCGCAAAGTGTCTTGAGGTTGCTGATCGTTTTAGTCAGCCCGTCAGCATCGTGACCAAGAATGCTTTGGTAGAGAAGGACATCGATCGACTTATTTCAATGTCGCGTCGAAACTTGGTCCATGTCTATCTTTCGATTACGACCCTCGATCGCGAGCTGGCCTCGCGTCTTGAACCCGGAACGAGTTCGCCGCGATCGCGAATTGACGCTGTCAAAAGGCTCTCGGATTCCGGCGTGCCAACGGGGGTTGTGATCGCGCCGGTGATTCCAGGTCTTACGGATGATCATATGGCTTCAATTATCGAGGCCGCTGCTAAGTCTGGCGCGATCCAATGCCGATACTCGGTCTTGCGATTGCCTGGGGCCGTCAGGCCGGTGTTCTTCAATTGGCTTCGAAGGCACTTTCCCGATCGTGTTGACCGTGTAAAAGGTCGGATTGAAGCTTTACGCGATGGCCAGCTCAACGACTCCGCATTTGGGAGTCGTATGCGTGGCAGCGGGGAAGCTGCCGACTGGTTGGCCCAAATGTTTCGCGCGTTCACGATGAAGTTTGGTGTTCGAGACCAGATGCCCGAATACAACCGTCAGGTTTTCAAAGTCCCAAATTCAAACGGGCAGCTAAGCCTATTTGACTAATCACGCCATGTCGTGCTTAAGAAGCTGCTTGAAAACTTGCTTTACCCTCTCGGCGGGTACTGGTATCTGCACAAGTGCGATTCAGCAATTTCCCCTCCCTGGAGAGGGGGAAGCAACTTGTGTAGATACCAATGCCCAAAGGGAGGGACGCTAGGAACGAGCGGGCAGGGCAACATCAACGGATTGCTTCATTCCACCCTTCCGCAAGCGGGAGGGCGTCTTCAAAAATTTTCTAACAAGCGAACAATGCCTATTAAATGAGAGCCGCGGAAAGACCCTCTATCTCATCGCAGCAAAGACAAAGTCGTTCAGTGGCAAGGCGGCGCGATTGAGTTCAGTAACACGCTGCACCACGCTTCCATCAATCCAATGATCTTTGGTGATTTTGTCGCTGACAATGATGTTCCGCATTCGAATGAAACTTGCGAGCGGATGATCCGTGTGATCGGCATATCCTCGTGGCATCGTTTTGACAGGATTGCCTTCATCGAATTGAAATCCAGACTTCTCCGCTCGGCGAACGGCAGTCTGGAAGTTCTTTGTCTCATTGATCATCATGTCTCGAACCTGGTTCAATACAGGCGTTGGCGTCATGTAGCAGCCCGTCGCAATGAAGCCGCCATCTTTTTCGAGATGCACGTAGATAAGTCCTTCGCTTTCGTCCTTGGTGCCCGATGGGGTTAGCAAACCGGCGACATTTTCTTTGTAGGGCCGCTTGTCTTTCGAAAACCGTACATCCCGATGAATTCGAAACATGGTTTTCTTGCTACCTCGAAGTGGGTTGGCGGATCGCTTGAGCTTTGCGGTTATCGTCTCCAAAAGTGCTGCAAAGGGTTCTTGGACCTGTTGTTTGAATTCTGACTTGTGCTCCGCATACCACTCGCGATTGTTATTCTTTGAAAGCTCACGAAGCAGCTTGAAGGTGTTCTTGGTGATTGTGGATTCAGACACGTGCACTTCTCGACTGAGGTTTTCGATTAACGCAATCAGGGTAGATCATGATCCGCATGAAACGGTTTTTCTCATTTGGAGCATGGCCGACAATTCGCTTGCGGTATAGAGCATGATCTACTTCG
The DNA here is from genome assembly GCA_039027135.1 of Planctomycetota bacterium. Lineage (GTDB taxonomy): Bacteria > Planctomycetota > Planctomycetia > Pirellulales > Pirellulaceae > Rubripirellula. The sequence goes on along the minus strand of JBCCKZ010000009.1, from coordinate 1,197 downwards.
ATAGTCGGTGCCGCAATGCGTCAAGAAGCACGGCTACCAAAATCACAGTGCCAGTGATGATTTGCTTGTTGGCGTCGGACACGCCAAGCTGGGCTAAGCCGGTTTGAAGTACCTGAATGATTAATACCCCAATGAACGAACTGATCACGCTGCCGCTACCTCCCATCAAGCTCGTGCCGCCGATCACGCAAGCCGCGATTGCCAACAGCTCAATGCCAACGCCTCCGTTGGGGTCCGCCGTTGAAAGTCTTGACGTTTGAGCGAGCCCAGCCATCGCGCACATGACGCCACTGATGGCAAACACCGCGATACTGAAAGGAGCTGCTCGAATGCCAGACATTCGGACTGCTTCCGCGTTCGTCCCGATCGCAATTAGATATCGGCCAAAGACGGTTCTTGTCAGAACAAATTGACCCACAATGACGGAAGTGAATGCAAGCATAAAGGCTGGTGATACTCTGAGGCCGGCCAGCGGCGCGCTAAACCATTCCACATCCGATCCGATGTAAACCGATTGGGAATCCGTGACTGTCTTGGCTCCTCCACGTGCGATCTCAAGCATGGCAAGTGTGACAATAAACGAAGGGATTCCGAAGCCAACTGCAATCGCCCCATTTGCGAGGCCACAGAGTGCACCAACGAACATCGCTACAAAGACAGCCGCGACGAGCGGCCATTCATGCTGGGCCATGAGCACACCGAGCACCGCCGAGCAAAGCGCCAAAAGAGATCCGACCGAAAGATCAATGCCTCCAACAATGAGAACCAACGTCATGCCGACAGCCAAGAATGTTAGGTCGGGCACTTGGTTGGCGATTGTGGTCAGAGTCGACCTTTGAAAGAAGTTCTCGCTAAGCAAGCTGAAGCAAGTGACCATTAGTGCTAGTACAGCCAATAACCCGGCGTACTGCGCAACACTTCCGAATAAACGAGATGACTTGAACACGACTAGTGGTAACCTTCGAAAGACGCTTTCATGATTTGATCTTCATCCCACGGTGTCGCCGAGCTCTCATTTCGATCGATGACGGCTGTGAGGCGACCCGCGGAAATGACTGCGATCGAGTCACAGATTTCGAATAACTCTTCACTGTCGCTGCTGACGATAACGATCCCCTTCCCCTCTTTTGCGAGCGTCTCGATCAACGCGTAGATCCTTCGTCGAGCGGCGACGTCAATCCCGCGAGTTGGTTCATC
>JBCCKZ010000008.1:0-23920 GCA_039027135.1 Planctomycetota bacterium | reverse complement strand
TGTCGATAAAGCAGATCAAAGGAAGACCATACTTCTCCGCCAAACGCATCTTGCTCATCGCTTTTCGATAACCTTCTGGATGGGCACATCCAAAGTGACAGGCGGCTCGTTCTTTGTACGTGCGTCCCTTTTGATGTCCGACCACCATGACTTTAAAGCGGTCGAGCTTGGCAAAGCCCACGGGCATTGCCTGGTCATCACCAAAATGCTTGTCACCGTGCAGTTCAACGAACTCGTCGAACGCTAGCTTCAGGTAGTCGCGTGTGTAGGGGCGGTTCTTGTGGCGACTTACCTGGACGGTTTGCCAAGCGTCCAAATCGCTGTAGACCGACCGCAGTTGGTCAACGAGCTCGCGTCGCAATTCAAGTATGCGATTCTGAACCGACTCGTCGCGATCTGTTTCGCGTTCGAGCTTCGCGATTTCGCTCTCAAGTTTCTCGATTGAGTTTTCGAATTCGAGGCCGGGGCCGCTCATGATGGATGTCGTTTCACGAAGTTGAAGTGTAAGTTGAAGTTGAAGTCCGAGATTCGATTAGCGAAGCATGGTCATGACTTTTTGATCATGTCTTCGGCGCCTCGGATTCCAGGCATGCTTTCGAACACGCTGAGCTCGGGTTTTCGTGGAACCTTCTTGAAGGTCTCGATACCACGAAACTCTTTGAGTACCTCCCACATCGACGAAGGACGCTTATCAGCTCTCTTCGCCATCATGCTTTTCACCAGATTGGCGAATTCACGAGTGACGTTGTCGTTGTGAACGATGGGGCTTGGAATGGATGCATTGAGGTGCCGGTTAAGCAAGTCATTTGGTGTGTCACCCGTGTACGGTGGCTTACCGGTCACCAGCTCGTAGAGCACACAACCGAAAGCGTACACATCAGTGCGTTCATCGCACACCTTGTTACGGATTTGTTCTGGTGCCATGTAGCTTCGTGTGCCCTTGGCTGTTTTTCGTCGATGCAAGAGCTTTCCAAAGCCTGACTTCTTTCTTTCGGCAATGGTGAAGTCGATAAGTTTGACTTCCCCTTCTTCGGAAACCAAAAAGTTATCTGGCTTGATGTCGAGGTGGATCCACTTCTTGGTGTGCATGTAGTACAAGGCTTCGGACGACTGCTCGATGATGCCGTCGAGCATGTACGCGAGGCCCTCTGGGCCCCGCCGAAGCGCCTGCTTCATGTTCATTTCACTGAACAGTTCCATCACGAGCATCGGACGAGAATCATCACGATATTCGTGGACTTGGATAATGCGATTATTTTTTAGGTCTTTCGCAACGTTGAACTCGTGTTTCAGGAGCCCGATTTCAGCTCGATTCTTCGCAAGGCTCTCCTTGAGGACCTTCAGGGCGAAACGCTTCTGAGAGTGCTCATCGATTGCTTCCCAGACTTCGGCGGTTGATCCGACGCGGATCAGTCTCGCGAGTCGGTAGGGGCCAAGGAAGTCACGGCTTCGGCTCATCGTGGGTGGTCTCGTCAGGCTTTCCGAATCCGCCGGATTCCCTACGAAACATTTTCGTTAGTTCGGCGTCAGCCCTATGATAAACCGGAACATTCGAACCGAAAACGCCGGCTGGGAATGTTCGCATGGGCCGTCCTGCTCCGCTCCATGCCCGATGACGTAGCTGCGAAGGATGTTTCCTTATGAAGGTGGGTCCCAGCCGCCAGGGGGCACCAGGGCCCCGCCCATGATTGACGAGTGCAGCAAGTTGGCGATGTGGACCGACGAGCGGCCTCGACTAGGAGTTGATGGCTGGAAGCCATCGTCTCAATCGAGCGGGTGTATTACTGCGACTGGATCCAGTCTGCGACTCGCGATCGCAGCAGAGGCAAGGGGATGGCCCCCACCTCGAGCACTTTGTCGTGGAAATCTCTTCGATCAAATCTCTCGCCCAAAGCTTGCTCAGCCTCCTCGCGAAGACGGACGATTTCTAGTTCACCCGTCTTGTACGCCAAGGCTTGCCCCGGCCAACCAATGTATCGATCCACCTCGGCAACGACGTTGTGCTCGCTCAGCGCGGTGTGGTCCTTGAGGTATTCGATGGCCTGTTTCCTTGACCAGCCCAGCCAGTGGATACCCGTATCGACAACCAATCGACTCGCTCTCCAAGCTTCCATGCTGAGACGCCCGAACTCCTGGTAGGGGTCGGTGTAGAAGCCCAGTTCATATCCCAGTCGCTCGCTGTACAACGCCCACCCTTCGATGAAAGCCGTCACATTGCTTTCGCGGCTCATGGGATGGAGATTCGTAATCTCCGCTTGCAACGCTAACTGCAAGTGATGCCCGGGAACTGCTTCATGCAAGGAAAGTGATTCAACTTGGTAGAGCGGTCGCGAGGAGAGGTTATAGGTATTCACATAGTAAAAGCCACCTCGAGATCCATCCGTTGCAGGCGGCCAATAGTAGGCTGACGTTGTTTGGGGAGCAACATAATCAGGTATCTCGCGAATACCGTAAGGTATTCTTGGGAGCTTTCCAAACAGATTAGGCAAGCCGCCATCAGCAAGCTTTAGTACGTAGGCTGTTTTCTGTAATAGTTCTTCACCACTCTTTGCGTAGAACTTTGGGTCAGTGCGTAGATATTCGACAAAAGCATTCAGATCGCCATCGAATTTGAGTTCCTCTTTGATGGCGATCATCCGTTTGCGAATTCGATCGTTCTCTTTGATTCCGGTTTCGTGAAGCGCTTCGGGACTGATGTCGAGTGTTGTAAATCTTCTTACACGGTCAACGTAGAGCTCGCGGCCTTGTTCGAGAGCACTCGCGCCAACGGTCCCTCGGCAACCAGGCAAGTACTCTTCGCGGAGGAACTCAGCAAACTTTCGATAGCCCGGGATGACTTCGTCCCTGATCGCTTTTTTGATTCGAGGTGTCAGTTCTTTCCAGGCCTCGGGACCTACCGCGTCGATCGAGGCTTGTGGAATGTTGGCCCATAAACGCGACTGTTCCGCTTTATCAACGATGTGAGCCGAGGCTTGCGACTCGCTTTCACGCATGATGATGGCTGGTTGGGTTAGGCCCGAATCCAACCCAAGACGCATGAGCTCGATGTGTTCATTGACCACTCGAGGAAAGTCCTTCAAGCGTGCGATGTAATCTTCGAATTCTTCGACCGTCGTCGGATTCATCACGTTGGCAAGCTCGGGGAACTCAATATGGAATCCACCTCGATTACTTAGCGGCATTTGGTGCAATCGAAATCGAAAATCAGAGAGTTGAGACTCCAATCGCTGTTTAGCGAGCTCTCGATCCACAAGAGCCAGATCAGAAAGCTTGGATGAATCGCATTGAAGTAGACGTTCCAAAAAATCCTTTCGCTTTTTTGAGCGAGTCTCGATGGCGGCAATCGATTGGTCTGCAAAGCGATCCTGATTCCGCGGGTCACCGATATTGGTTGCCAGAAGTGGAGAGACGGAGATCTCGTAATCCCAAATTTCATCAAGCAAGCTTGTCAACGCCGCGTCATTGGTCGTCACGGTTGGCCGCGGACCCTGTGCGAGGGTGCTTTGGTGTACGGAGAGGCTGGTTATCGAAAGCGGGACACACGTGATCAATGAGAAGACCTGTTTGAGCCTCGCAGGTATTCGTCGTTCTCCTGAGATTGGCATTGTCCGTTCGCTTTTGTTGATGGGGCACGCAGTTCTCTTGCCAATGAATGTATCAATCTCATTGCCGTTGTATGCTGCCAACCTAGCTTACCCATTCATGAGACGGCGGCCCGATTCACGGACGTATATCAAGCGATTAGAGAACCTACAGGCTAAAGAAAAATTTCGTCCGTGATCATTTTGGAATTTGGATACGAACGATTCGCGATCGAAGTGCTTTCATGGCACCGAAGGTTCTAGGCAGTTCGTTGCTCCGCGCCCTCGCTAAGGACTTCTAGATAGAGCTCTCTGATTTGTTGGGTCATTTCGCGGTGATCAAAGATCGGCGCGAAACGCTTCTGCCCCTCTTTTCCTAGTCTCTCTCTAAGAGATTGATCCGAAGCTAATTCAGACATCGAAGTCACGAGCCTATTTTGGTCTCCGGCTGCAACCAGAAATCCAGTTTGGCCTGGAAGAACAACTTCTCTCGCACCATCGATGTCGTAGCTGATGACGGGTAGGCCCGTGAGTAAACCCTGCACCAGCGCCCTCGCCAGTCCTTCACGATAGGATGTATGTACCACGGCGTCGCAGGCTCCCAGCATCTCGGGGATTTGAGCTGGTGGTACCAGTCCGGGCATGATGAAGTGGTCTCGGATTCCCAGGTCAGACATCCGACTTTCCATTTCTGGGCGTAGGATTCCATCGCCCAGAAGCAGGAATTTGATTGGTGAGTCAGACTGGGCAATGACCTTGCTTGCCGCTTCGATCAGATCATCGTGCCCCTTCAAGTGAAAGAACCTTGCCACTTTTGCAAAAACGACTTCCTCAGGTGCAATTCCAAGTTTGGATCGAACGCGTTTTCGGTGAGACTTCGCTTCCAGGAACGGCCCGGTCTCCATGCCGCTATAAATTGTCTTGAACTTCTCGACGGGAGCAACTCCCGCCTCGACCATAAGGTTTGTCATCGCATCAGCGACGCAAATGAATCGGTGGCAAAATCTCGCTGCGTAGCGTTCGCAAGAGATGAAAAATCGCCTAGCCAGAGCCGACTGATAGTCGTGAAATGGCGCACCGTGGACCGAATGGATGATGGCGGGTACGTCCAGAGCGGCGGCCGCGCGTCTTCCCAGCCATCCGCCTTTTGCGCTGTGGGTGTGAACGACATCGGGCTCGAATTCTGCGAGAGCTTTTCTGATGTCTCGGTAAGCCAACGCGTCTCGGGGATGAATATTGCGTCGAAGAGAGCTAATGACTTCGACTCGAAGGTCCCCTGCCCTGCCCCGCTGAAGCAAATCCCCTTCGGGGCCAAGAGCGGGACCGGTCACCAGTAGAACGCGATCGTCGTACTGCTGACGAAGATCCAAGCAGTTGTAAAGCGTGTTCTCCTGAGCGCCGCCCACGATCATGCGAGTGATGACGTGGGCGACTCGCATGTAGCTTCCTGGAGTGTTTAGGTGCCGAACTCGACACGTCGCGGACTAAGTTGCTGCTGCAGCCGATTGACAATCGACGTGTGCATTTGGCTGACGCGTGATTCCGAAAGGTCCAAGGTCGCACCGATCTCTTTCATCGTCAGCTCTTCATAATAATAAAGAATGATGATCAGACGTTCGTTGCGATTGAGTCCTTTCGTAACAAGACGCATCAGGTCCGTCTTTTGAACACGACGAGTTGGGTCTTCGCCCTTCTTGTCCTCGAGGATATCGATCTCGCGAACGTCTTTGTAGCTGTCCGTTTCGTACCACTTCTTGTTGAGCGATACGACACCGACGGCATTTGCGTCGGACTGCATCTTCTCAATTTCTTTGACCGGCATTTCCATGTGCTGAGCCAACTCGCCAACATTCGGGGCGCGGCCCAGGCGAGTCTCGAGTGCCTTGTTGGCTGCAGCTAGCTTGCTGGCCTTGCTTCGAACGAGCCGAGGAACCCAGTCCATGGTTCGCAGCTCATCGAGCATGGCTCCACGAATTCGTGGAACACAGTAGGTTTCGAACTTGACGCCACGATCCATGTCATAGGCATCAATGGCATCCATCAACCCAAAAATTCCCGCCGACACCAAGTCGTCCAGGTCAACTCCGTCAGGCAGCCGCTGCCAAATTCTCTCGCCGTTGTACCTGACTAAAGGCATGTAGCGTTCGACCAAGCGATTTCGCAAGGGCTCGTAGTCTGGCGCGTCCTTCTCGAGCTTCTTTAGGTCGGTCCAAACCTGCAGAATCTCTTCGTCGATTGCCGCGGTAGCTGCCATGAATTTTTCCTCCGTGAAGTCTTTTGACGCGACGATCCATGTCACGCCAATGCCCGTAGGTCGACAATGCTCCGCATTAGCGACCTAAGAGCGGTTAGAGCTGGGATTCGGGTTGGGATGTTTCCGAGATGTCGTAACCGGCTTGTTGTAATCCGTCCCGATACCACGCCACCCGGCGCTTATATTGGGATTTCACCGAATCGCGAATCAATGAATCCGCGATCCGACCTGTGACATAGCCAAGCAAGCTGAAGATGAACAAGACCACAATGCAGCGTCCGGCGGTTTCTGAGGCAAGTTGCCCAAGAAAGACACCCCGAATGGCGGTAATGGCCATCGCGAGCGAACCGAGAGAGAGAGCCACCGCAGTTGGCAAGTTAATCTACGAGGATTGCAGGGAACGTATTTCGGAAAGTCGAGCGACTGTTTCGAACGGACTAAAGTCCAAATCGAATCAGCCACGCCGACACACTTCGAGTATCGGATAGGGAGAGTCTTGACTTGAGTGTGTCGAAAGAAATTTCGCGATCTTCCGTCTACAACCGAGATCGTGCTCTGGCACGAAACGCGATCAACTGACCTAAAAGTCGTGCGATAACTAAGAACCATAAGCACCAACTGCGAATGGGAGCTGTAGCAAGTTCGCTACGGACGAAACACGGACCCGAAGCGATTTTGATGAAATCGTACGACTGGATATCGCCAGTCGTGTTACCAGCAAGCGACAAGGCTCTGGCTCTCCGTCACTATGGCTGAGACTCACCAAGAGTTTGCGACTCCTAGGCGGCGGCTGCGTTGATGTGGGTGAGAGCTTTGGGTGTCAGTACTAAGCAGCCGTTTCGGACATTCGACTTTGAGAAACGGGTTCGCTAATCAAACGATCGAGCAATGCCATGAGAGTTGCAGGTGCAATGTCGTCAGGCACCTGTTGTCCATCAGTGAGATAGCTTAGCGGCAACGACGTTTGGTGAGATGAAGTGAGCGAGTTGCCCGAGATGGCGGGGACGATTGATGAAATGAGCTCAGCTGTTTCATCAATCTCATCGAGTTTCGTCACAATGATCGATGTTGGATTTACCGGTGCAAAACCCTTTAGCGTTCTCGCAATAGCTGAAGACGCCATGTTTGCACCAAGGACGAGATGAGTTTCATGCGGATGTGCAATGTTCATGAAATCGAAGAGCTGTTCGATTCGAGCTTCACTTCGTGGGCTTCGGCCTGCGGTGTCAATCAGAATAAGGTCCAAGTCGCCTAGTCGTCCTAACGCACGAGGCATCTCTTCGGGACGCTCAACGACTTCCATTGGCAAGTCCATGATTTGAGCGTAGGAACGCAGTTGCTCAACGGCAGCGATGCGGAAGGTGTCGATCGTGACCAAGCCAACCCGATGTTGGTGGCGCAGTCGATGGTTGGCGGCTAGCTTAGCAATCGTTGTTGTCTTTCCAACGCCGGTCGGACCAACCAACGCAACGATGCGACGTTCATTCGGTTCCACCTGGATTGGAGAGCCAATTGCGACTTCAGACGCAACGACCTGTCGCAGCGAATCCAGAAGTCCATGGCGAAGTCCCGCCGTAGTGTCCGTAGTACTTCGTTGAACTCTTTCGACCCAGCGATGTGCAACGGACGAGACGATGCCGGAATCCAATAACCTCTGAAGCAAATCAGAGTGGCCCGAATGTGTGAACGGTCGGTGATTCCCTTGACTTGCCGAAGCCGAACCCAAACGATTGGAAGCGTGAGCGACGTTCTCAAGGTCCCGAACGTTCACAGCTTGCATACGCGGTGATGAGTCTTCGCCCGGCAAGCAGAATTGGTCGCTGGTGATGGCACCATGCGGAGACTCGTTGGCATGAATCTTGTAGTCCCTAACGCCGGCGGTGACCTCTATCTGGGTTCGGCCGAGGATTCCCCAGAGTCCCGCGGGAATTCGGCGTGTGTGTAGCACGGAAGCCGTAGGCCCCATCTCATGGCGAATGTTTGCCAACGCGTCCTGCAAGGTCGGTGCGCGGAATGTGCGAATGTGCATGGCGATCAATCCGAAACAATGCCGTGGGATTCAATGGAAGTATCCTGCGTTATCTCATTGAAAGATAGGATTCGAAGTTTTGGTAAAGCATTTCCCGTGATCTGTCGCAGGCCGGGACGAATTCTTGGGCTCACCAGTAGCACGGCTGGATGACCGGCGGTCACAAGTGGCTTGATCGCTTCAGCGATCTTTGCATTGGTCGCATCGACGGCGGCAGGACTCATCCGAATGAAGAGTCCACGATCACCGTGCTCAATACCCGCAGCAATGCGATCCTCCATTGCAGGGTCCATCGCTATAACGTGCAGACGATTTTCCAGATCGCGATACCGCGATGAAATGGTTCGAGCCAGGCGATGCCGGACGTACTCAGCCAACCAGACCGGGTCTTTGGTTCGACCCGCGTAGTCCCCCAACGTTTCTAAGATCATTCCTAGTTGACGCACGGGAACGTCTTCGCGAAGCAATTGGTGAAGCACTTGTTGGACCTCGCTCACCTTCATAACGCCAGGCACGAGCTCTTCGACAACGGTGGGTGACGTTTCTTTCAACTCATCGAGTCGGTGTTTCGTCGCGTCTCGAGAAAGTAGTTCGTCAGCGTGCTCGCGCGCGATTTCTTGAAGGTGAGTGACCAAAACGGCCACCGGCTCGACAATGGTGTAGCCATAGATGGCGGCTTGCTCTCGTCGCGTGGCGTCAATCCATACAGCCGGCTCACCAAAGGTAGGTTCGCGTGTCGCCTCACCTTCAATCACGCCGGTTGTCGTACCGTTGTCAATTGCCAATAGGCGTCCCGGCAGGACACGTCCCGAAGCAACACGATTCCCCTCGATGCGAATCTCGTACTGGTTGTCATCGAGCGTCACCTCATCGCGAACTCGGACTTTTGGAAGGATGATGCCGATGTCGGCCGCGATAGCGTTCCTTACACCGGAGATTCGCTGCATCAGATCACCGCCACGGCTTGGATCGGCTAGTTCCAAAAGTCCTAGCCCAATCGACATCTCCATGGGGTCGACCGCTAGGAAGTCTTCAACCTTCTTTTCTGGTGGAGCGGCGCTGGCTGCTTCTTCAGCTTCTTTCTCGGCTTGATCTGCCTCGTTTTGTCTTTGAGTTTGTCGGTTCATCACGGCGGCCAGCCCCAGACAGCCCGCACCTAGGGTTGCCATCGGTACAGCGGGGAGATTGGTCATGATCAAAAGCATCAGGAATGCTCCGGCCACGCTCAGCGCCTTCGGGTTGCCCAGTAGTTGCTGCAGGAATTGCAGCGGAAGATTCGTTCGCTGAGCACTACGAGTGACAAGCAAGCCAGCTGCTAGCGAAATCAGTAGCGCGGTCACCTGACTGACCATGCCATCGCCGATGGTCAGTTTTGTGAAAAGCGAACCAGCTTCCGTGAAACTCATGCCAGCTTGCATCACGCCGATGTATAGCCCACCAATGACGTTCACGATCGTGATGACAATGCCAGCGACCGCATCGCCACGCACGAACTTGCTGGCACCATCCATGGCTCCGTAGAAATCGGCCTGTGATGCGATTTCCTGTCGACGGGTCTGGGCTTGTTTCTCATCGATGAGGCCGGCGTTCAGATCCGCATCAATGGCCATCTGGCGTCCCGGCATCCCATCCAACGCAAAACGAGCTGCCACTTCGCTAATTCGAGTGGCACCCTTGGTGATCACGATGAACTGAATCAACACAATGATCACAAAGATGATCAGCCCCACTTCGATTCGATCGCCTGCGACGAACTCACCGAAAGACTGAATTACACCGCCTGCTGCACCGGCTCCCCGAGAGTCGGCGCCGGTGAGAATCAAACGAGTGGTGGCGACGTTGAGAACGAGGCGAGCGAGTGTCGTCGCCAGCAGAAGCGACGGAAAAATGCTGAAATCAAGCGGCGTCGAGACGTAAACCGTCGTCAGCAGAACAATCACGCCCACGGTGATGTTGGCTGCTAAGAGAATGTCCATGAGCATCGGTGGCAGCGGCACCAAAATGACGACCAAGCACGCGATGATACCCAAGGGCAGCACCAAATCTCGGTAACGCATCAATGACTGCAAGACGACACTCAATCCCAAATAAAAACGGACGGAAAATGTCGTGTAGACAATTTCCGTCCGCGTCGTCCAGATGATCCGAGATCTTTAGCGAAAATGAAGCGATTTAGCTCAAAAATCCGATTGGCCTCGTGCCGGTGTTCGCCGAATCGAAATTTCGAATGTTGGGTAAAACCATCTCGAGATTCGAATCGTTGTCGATGCCGTACCACATCGCGAGCTCGGCAGCCATTTCATCGACTGAAGTGGTTGGGATCATACGTCCTCGCCCGAGATCCAGCTCGTTTCCAGGGGCAAGCGTTGTGGGGTACTGACCGTGCATTCGGCCACCGACCACCGGACCACCCATGATGAGTTGGTTGCCGCCCCAAGCGTGATCGCTACCTCGTCCATTGCTGTTCAGCGTACGGGCGAAATCACTGGCAGTGAAAGTGACGACGTCCTGGTTGGCTCCGATGGCATTCATGGCGTCATAGAAGTTCTTCAGGCCATCGTTGATCTCCATCAGGTTGTACTCCTGGTTGTTGATCAATTCATCGTGGTTATCCCAGCCACCTTCGGAAACAAAGAAGACCTGTCGCTTTTGATTAATCGTGTCCCGAGCTGCGATGGTTTGTGCAATCATTCGCATTCGACGTTGGAATCGTGTTCCCGTGTTGTCTGGTGGGAAAAATGGAGCAATCGTATCGGCAACTGAATCAACCGCGACGTTGTATTCGATCGCCGCATCGAGTGCCGTGCGATTCATCTCGACGAAGGTTCGCTCGATTAGGTTGCCGTACGAACGAGATAGAACGTCGTCGGTCAGTTCGGTGAAAATACGACGATTTGTCCAATAGGAAGGCCCCGCGTCTCGAAGCGGGTAGTACCAGTCAACTTCTCGTGCGCCACTGTCACTGACGATGTAAGGGATTACTGATCCGCCGGTTTGCAACATGTTCACATCATTGATGCTGATGTTCATGGAAATGTTGTCGTTGTTGTTGGTGGAATCGTTGAGGATATCCGCCATACGACCAGCCCATCCGGTCACTTGCGATCGAGTCTGCGGCACGGAAGTCATCCAATGCCTTTGCAGATCCGAGTGAGAGAACAAACCAAGGGGGAGATCTAATCCAGCTTGATAGGTCTGCTTGGTCGTTTCCTTGATCAGTGACCCCACGTTGCAAAGGAATGTTGCATCGCCAGCATCGTAGATGTCTTTGATGTCGCCAAACGACGGATGCAATCCAAACCGACGCCCCGAAGCGCTATCGGTGACCTGGTGAAGGGTTCCTTCCGGGAGACCTAGGGCACCATTGTTTGGTGCGTAAACACCACCTCGTGCCGTTAAGTAGTCCGCTCTCTCTTGTGTTTCGAGCGGAGTCAACATGTTGTAGGAGTCATTCCCGCCAAACAGGAAGACAACCACCATCGCTTTATAATCGGTCAAATCACCTGACTGGGCAACGACAGAATTTGTTGCCGAGAGGTTAAGGATGGTCGATAGAAGCGACGCGTTTGTGAGGGCGGCACAGCCTCCACCCATCTTGAACATGTCGCGGCGATTGATGTTGGTATTGTGAATGCGACGTCGAGCCATGATTGGAATCCAGATAAGAAGAGATGCGATCATAAAGGGCGACGACATCTGCCTGCGATGTCGTCGCCAATAATTCGACGCTCGCTATTCAGCGACCGCACAGAACGGAGATGTTGTGACCATGAGCAACGCGTACTCAAAACGCTCCTCACCCAAACGCGGCCGCCAAGTGTTGTTGTTTTTCATCCACTCGGTGTGCTGGTTGATCGTTTGGACCATCAAATCCTTGTAGTCCTGGGGCATGGTTCCGGTGCAGTGCACCAGATCGAGCTTGTCTACGATGCCGACAAGCACTTCGTTGCTCGTGTCCGTCTCACCGTTTAGGGCATCATTGATTGCCGCAATCTCCTCATCAAAACGGAATGTAAGTCGGTTTGACATCCCGTTGAAGTTGAAGCTCGCGTCCAAGCCGTCGATATCCCAAATGTACTTCTGCTGAAGATAATTCGAGGTGACTGATGTCTTGAGCTGGAACTCAGGTGCTACCAAGTTTCCATTCAGAATTCGACGAGACGGCTCATATCCAATGATCTCTCCCGGGGGCTGATAATCTGGTAGCCAGAAGTTGAACACCGAGGGAGCTTTGTAGGCCTCCTGGGTCCACACCCAGTCAACCGGCGTCATCATTACCCGACCAGTTGGGTAATCGGAATCGACATTCGCCTCTCGCAGAATGTGTGCGTAGCGAAGAAGCGGTTCACGCATGCGGCTGTACTCGGTGCCGCGACTCGAGACGCTGAGTCGGCGTGGATTTCTCAATTGGCGGATTCGAACTGAACGCCACGCTTCAGGATCGAGAAGAATCGCTTTGATGACGGCTCCAAGGTCTCCCTTCACGCCGCTGCCGTTGTCGTTGAAGACGGAGGCAACTCGGCGAACATAACCGGATGAGGGGTTGCTTTTGACGAGGCGTTGAATCAACCGATAGGAGATGAAAGGTCCGGTGTTATCATGCTCGAACAAGAAGTCGATGGCTGCAGCGATGTCAGCATCGCCGTCGTCCTCATCGATCATGGTGCCATCAAGCATTCGCTTCGGCTCCATATCATGCTCAGGGTTGTACATCACCATTGGCATAGTGAGGTCGTTACCCGAGTAGAACGTGTTCCAGTTGTTCGATGCGTTTGGAGGCGGCGTAAGACCGGTGAAGACTCTCGCGTATTCCTTGATGTCTTCGTTGTCGTAGGTGGGAATCAGATTGCCCTGAGCATCCGTCTTGAGCGAACCATCGCTATTGAGTTCGTAAAGCCCGATCGTGAATAGCTGCATGATTTCCCGAGCGTAGTTCTCGTCGGGCAGTCGCTGTCCATCAGGAGATGCTTTCCGGTTTCGATAGTGAGACAGGAAGATGCCCATCACGGGGTGATAGGTCACGTCGGTGAGCATATCGCGGTAGTTGCCGAAGGCATTGTTGACCAGGATGTCGTAATAATCCGTCGGGCCAAGCCAACGTGGCTTTCGTGCATCACCAACGCGGCCGTTACCAAAATTCCGGTCGTTGAAACCGGCACCGTCTTCGCTGGTTACGAGGATTTGAATCAGTGCCCAAGCGACTCGTTGGCGAAGCTGATCAGGTTGCTTCAACGCGATGTGCCAGAAAGCGTGCCATCGATAACGCTGAATCCAAACGCCATTCTCATCACCGGCGTAATTGTCATCCGCCATCATTTGCTCAGCCAACGCGAGATGACCTGATGCGGGTAAGGCTATCTGAGCGTCAATCCAATCGCTACAGGCTCGGCGAGTCCCCTTTCGCCGGATCTCGTCGGCCAACGCGTTGATTTCTTCCTCGGTGGGGCCGAATGTTGCCCGGCTCAAGAAAAGAGACGCCCGAAGCCGTCTTTTTTGTGCGGAAAGCTCCGCTCGATCTTCGTTAACAAACTCGCCTGCCCGGGCGGTGCTGGTCGCCGTTGGCAGCGAATTCGCAAGGAAAATGATTCCGAGAGCCGTCGCGATGACCTTGGCCCACCCGCGATTGGCTAACTGCCCATCAGATTCATACTGCATGAACAAAACCCTCTATTGGTCGAAAAGAAAAGCAACCCGTGATAAGGACGACGCACTCCCGCGATGTCGTCTAAGGTTGAACTACAACCGCTACCAAAACGTACCCGAAAGTAAGCCAGAAAGTCGGTTATTGTGTCGACCAAGACGTCCGCGTGGGTGGATCACCGGACCCCGAAGGTAGCCATCCTAAGTGTCGGCACTTCTCGGGTCAATCCTTACAGGGGTAATATCCACCACCAAAATGCCGCACCGCTGGCTCTGCGCCCCTTCGCAAAACGCTGTGAAACTGCGTAATTCGCATTGGCTGTTCAATATTTGCGGGGGCGGACGGTTCCCTGCACACGACTCGGCAATCCCTGGATCCTGAGAAAACCCTCTGCGTCATCTTGGTTATAGGAACCACCACCCTCCATTGTGGCGATTTCGGCGTCGTAAAGGCTTGCGGGGCTGGTTCGGGAATCAACGCTGATGTTTCCCTTGTAGAGCTTCAGCGTTACCTCGCCTGTGGTGGTGGACTGTGCTTCGCGAATGAACGCCATCAAGGCATCCATCTTGGGTGTGTACCAGAACCCGTAATACACCATTTCAGCGACCTCTGGAGCGATCCGATCTCGGAGGTGCATCAGATCACGATCCATGGTGAGCTGCTCGATGTACATGAGCGCGTCGTAGAGGATCGTCATCCCGGGGGCTTCATAGACGCCACGGCTTTTCATTCCAACGAACCGGTTCTCGACCATGTCGATCCGTCCCACTCCGTTGCGGCCACCGATTTCATTGAGCAATTCGACGATCTCGAGCGATGATAGCGACTCACCGTTGACTGAGACGGGGACTCCCGACTCGAAAGCGACCGTCACACTCTCTGCTTCGTCAGGTGCTTCTTGGGGGCTGACTCCCATTCCAAAGTCAACCACTTCGACACCGTTGACGTCGAGTTCTTCAAGTTGTCCCGCCTCGTAACTAATGTGCAGGACATTTTCATCACTGCTGTACGGCTTCGATGTCGAGGCCTTCACGGGGATTCCCTTCTCTTCGCAGTAGGCAATCAGCTCGGTGCGACCTGGGAATGCTTCGCGAAACTCTTTGATGCGCCACGGTGCGATCATTTCGACGGACGGATCGAGAGCTTCGGCAGCCAGCTGGAAACGGCATTGATCATTGCCCTTGCCGGTGGCGCCGTGTGCGTAGGCGGTCGCACCCACCTCTCGAGCAATCTGCAAGCACTTTTTGCTGATGAGAGGCCGCGCTATGGACGTGCCCAGGAGATAGATTTGTTCGTACTTGGCCTGCCAGGCCAGCACAGGGAAGGCAAAGTCGCTGCAGAGTTCCTCTCGAACATCGATCAAATGAGCCGATTTCGCGCCGCAATCACGAGCTTTTTGCATGATCGCTTCACGGTCCTCGCAAGGTTGACCCAGATCAACATAGACCGCGTGGCACTCGTAGCCCTGGTCTTGTAGCCATCCCAAAATCACGGAGGTGTCCAAACCGCCGGAATATGCCAAGACGCAGCTCTTATTCATGTATTTCTTTTTGCAGGGAAAGGCTCTCGGGTGATCAAGCCTCCCTATTTGAGTCTCTGTGCCGACAATGGCAAGGTGCCACTCGAACTTCAACCCGAGCTATCAGGGCACGCCACCAATCGGCTAGTCCACCTCGTTGCGAATCATGCCAGGTGTTTTTCCTGTTTCGCGTTTGACGACGACGCTGAGGTATTCCGGGTGTTTGAACCCGCACTGGCTGGCTATCTCAGTGATTGGCAGTGAGGTGTCACGCAGCAATCGGATGACCTCAAGAACTTGTAGGTACCGTAGCTCAGCTTTGGGCGTTCGCCCGAGAAGACGCTTGACGCCTTTTTCCAGTGAGGTCCGGGAAATCGGAATCTGCCGGAGAACATCTTTGACTGAGATACCCTTGCACGCGTTCTCTCGCATGTAGGACAACGCCTCGGCTAGCTCGAGATCATCCGTCGAGTGTGCGTCGGTTGACTTTCGTGTCTCAACGCAGATCGGCTGAACGCGATGGGTCGTCGGAGGCCCACCCGTTCCCGCGATCAAGTCTTCCATCCACAAAGCCGACTTGTAGCCAACCATTTCCGCGCCAGGGACGATGCTGCTAAGCGGCCAAGGTGATAATTGACACTGAACCTCATCATCGTCCACTCCTAACACAGAGATTTCATCGGGGACGTTGATATCTTCTTGCAAACAAGCGTGCAAAAGCTGCTTGGCCTGGCGATCATTGGAGGCCAAAATTCCAATCGGGCGATCGAGGGCCCGAATCCATATGCGAAGCTGCTCGAGCGTTTCGTTTTCGATCTGAGAGCTGCCCTCCCAGTCCGGTGTTTCGATCGTTGAAACTGCATAGCCCCTTTGCTGGAGCTTCTCCGCGAAGCCAACACGGCGAGCGTCAGACCAGTGAGAGTTTTCAAATCCACAAAAGCCAAAGTTCTTCTGGCCACGTTCGATGAAGTACTCTGCAGCCATCGAACCGATGGCGTGGTCATCACTTGTTAACGCATGACAGTTCGAATGGATTACTCGATCGTTGAGGTCAATAAACGGACGCTGATCCTTCGCAAAGCGATCGACGAGCTCGCGATTGGATATCCGAGAGATGATGCCATCGCTCGCGTCGGTAAACAGCCACTCGGGTGGTGGGTCGTCGAGATCGACGGAAACCAAACGAATGCACCATTTCAAGCCGGTTCTGACCGCGTTTGAGATACCTGTCACGATCCCTCG
Source organism: Planctomycetota bacterium (assembly GCA_039027135.1). Lineage (GTDB taxonomy): Bacteria > Planctomycetota > Planctomycetia > Pirellulales > Pirellulaceae > Rubripirellula. The sequence goes on along the minus strand of JBCCKZ010000008.1, from coordinate 7,654 downwards.
GTCGTAGCCTCGAGAGGTATCTGCGAGCAGTATGATGCTTTTCGTCGACGCCATGACGCTTGGAAAGTCGGTTTTACTCTGGGTATGAGGCGATAAGAATAGTCGGACTTGCTCGGTCAACGGAGAGGACTATTTCAAAATACATGCCGCGCAAAAAGCTCGTTTGATTGGTTTTACTATCCCTGGGGCGTGCCACCGCCTCACGTCATACTAGATCTCCGATATCGATCGGGGTCGCTGAGATCGATATCACGCTTCCAGTGGGATTTCGTCTGCTACCTGACGGAGCTCTTGAGTCCGTGGGAAAGAATCGAGCATCGCTCGATCGAACAAGGTGATTTGATTCGTCAGGCCATGCTGAGGATTTTTTTCGCTTTTTGACGACGCGAGACGAGACCATTTCGGATGTGTTTAGCCAACACAAGGCTCTGACCGTATGTCACCTCGCTGGACTTTCAGCCCGACTTGGTCGAGAGGTTCAGTGGGATCTAATTACTGAGCCGATCGTAGCTGGTGTTGGGGCTATTTCGATGCTGAGTCGACCCTATCGAGATGGTTTCGAAATCTGAGTTCAGCGTCTGCGGACAGCGAGCATCCCGCCCAAAACGCCCAGGACTGGTGCCAAGATCGTTGCCATACCAATGGCTGTGATCCACAAAAGATCTTTCACACGCCCGACGGCAGGAAAAAGCCCAATCAATAACGAAAGCACCAAGATCGCAGCAGCCGTCCAAAGGAATCCACGTATAAAACGCCGTCGAAAGTCAGCCGGCAATTCGTCGTTGTGGTTCAAGAACGATTCGGGGTCTTATTGAAGCGTGAGTTTGACTTGGATGCTTCTTTTGTAGTGCAGAGTCAAAAAAGCCCAGGCTCCGAGTCCCAGCTACAAATGGCTTTATCGATTGGCATCATGTTCTCACCTCGAATATTTGATGATTCGATGACAGCCAATGAGTTAATTGCTTCGGAATCGGGGGCTGTTTGGCTAATCAAGAAGTTGATGACCAACAAGGCATCCAATGCTGTGATCCGGTTGTCACCATTGGTGTCGACGAATCCTGATAATGCGAACGAGTCCGTGATCTCTTCAACCGCGTCGTCGCGAATCAAATAGTTGATCACTGTCAAAGCGTCCAAAGCCGAGGTTTCGCTGTCACCCGTCACATCAGTGGGCGTTGAAGCATTTTGAAGAGGCTTGGCACCGCGTTGGACGTCGATAGTAAACGTGATGGAACTCTGCAGCGTTGGATCCGAACTATCCGAAGCGATTAGTGTGACTTCGATTACGCCTGTTGCCACCGAGTTGGGTGTTCCCGAGATGCTTCGTGAGCCAGCATCGAAGACCATCCATGAGGGCAGCTCACCCGAAACGCCAGCCATCGTGATGATTGGTGCAGCATCGACCATGTCAGGGTCCGAGATGATGAGCGTCTCAGGCAACTGAAAGTCGAAGCGTTGTCCGGAAGTGGCGGTCTGATGATCGATTCCGCCTTCAATGACCGGTGCCTCATCAATATCGCGAACAAAAATTTGATAGAACGCCGTGTCGGCTGGCGCAGCCTCGTTGCCGACAAAAACAGCGATTTGCACTTGAAAGGATGACTTGGTTTCGAAGTCGACTTCGACATCCGGGTCAAAGAAGAGACTTCCATCCGAATCGATTTGAAAACGATTACCGTCTGTGCCACCAATCACCTGAAAGCGATTTGCCGGACCGCCATCTGGATCCGTCGGCTCGATACGTAGTAGCGGCTCCGCAGAATCGAAGGTCTCGTCGATAGTCAGTTGTGAATCGGTTAGGTCCGGAGGCGTATCCCGATCAAGGACATCGATGACGACCGTCCTTGTCGTCGTCGCAGTCGGTGAACCGCTGTCTCTAAGGCGAACCTCTAATTCGTAACGATCCTGTGTCGCGAAATCTAAGTTTTGGCTGAGTATCAGAAATCCACTACTGGTCAGCGTGAAGGGTGAACCGAAGCTGAGCAGTTCGTAAGAGACGACGTGGTTTTCGGGATCCAGTGAAGAAAGTGGTCCAAACACAGTGGCAAGAGCCGTGTCTTCTGCGACTTCAAAACGATTGGTGACGAGAATCGGAGGCTCATTCACATCGTCAACCGTGATGGTGATATTGCTCGTTGAACTGCGTCCCTCCGGATCCATCACGGTGACGGGAACGATGTATCGATCGGTCGACTCGAAATCCAACGAGCCATTGGATTTCAGGAACACTTCGCCCGTTGATGAATCGATGGTGAATCGAGATTCCGCATCATTGTCAATTTGAAATTCGATTTCACCATTCTCGGGATCGCTCGCCACGACGAAACCAGCGCTAGTTCCTCCCAAGGCGTCCTCCGCGATCGACAACTGAGATGTCTCGATGATGGGCGCTTGGTTAGGCAGCAATCCAAAATTGATTACCGGATGACTGTATCGGTCAAAGCTGGCCGCTTGTGAACCGCTTACAAGACCGCCCGCACTGGCAACCACATTGAGCTCACCGACGGCGGTGTGGGTAAATCGATAGGTGCCGTCCGAATCAGTGAAGGCTCTCGGTTCGGTCTGCGTGTATAGAAAATCGTCAAACTGACCGAAAGGTACCAGCCTTCCAAATCCCTCGGACTCGTCAAAGTCAGTGTCGGTGTAGGCTGTGACATACGAAATCGGCTCTGATGCATTGACATGGATTCTCTCACGTTGTCCCGGCCCAAGCGGCTGACTTATTGTTGTGCCGAGGACCGTTCCATCAGCCGCGTGTGCCGTCAGCCGACCGATGGCTCGAGATGAACTCGATCGTGGACCGATAGCGAGAATCGACGCACTCTCGATTGGTCGATGGAAGTCGAACCGAAGCCGAGAACCTTCACTAAACCAGTAAATGCCACCCTTGGAAAAATGGTAGTTATCGATGCCATTGAAACCAATTTGTTCCTGTTCGGCCGTCACACCGCTCGAGGGAAAAGAATCAAGCGCCCAAGTGTTTACTGTCGTTCCCGGCCAAGCGTTCAGAAGGTGTGGTCCGGAATTAATATTTGGGGGCGGCGGTGGCTCGTCAGCAAAGAAGATATCGTCGGGGTCGATGATGAATGTATTGCTACTCGGTGATCCATCACCATCGATGTCAAGGAACACAACAGCGTTGTGGATTGCCTGACCATCACCCGTCGCGACCGTGCCGGAAACACCTGACACAAAATTAGGACCACCAATGTGATCGAGGTCCTTACCCATTAGGAAGACTTGGCTGGGTTCACCGAACAAACTTGCTGAGAGTTCCCAATTTTCATAGGGGCGTTGGTTGAAGTTGTCGCCGTCCTCGATCGTGCTGAAGAACCAGTCATCTGGCGTACTGCCGGTCGATTCGCCCACTCTCGCCGCGTAGCCGGAGCCTTCGGTTTCGACCAATGGCACGCCGGCACGGCGTCCAATCGAAATCGAGCCATCTGGTGTCGCGCCTCTTTCTGCGAAGACGATGTCGCCATAGGCCACGTTGCCACGCCCCACGAAGTCGTGCAGTGAAATCGAATCCCAGATCGTCCACGCATCAGCGATGATCGGGTCAATGCGGCCATTGTTATCGGCGTCTATGTCCGTGCCAAGAAATATCGGTTGGTCGGTTTGGATGAGAAAGAATCCTCGGGCACCCACAAGACTCCACAATTCATCTACGACAGAGTGGGTGTCTGAATAGCGGTCGCCGTCCAACCCGGCAAAACCGGGGCCCTCGGCGGTGATGATGTTGGCGTTTGGATCAAGACTGTTGGGGGCGTCGACATATGGAGAGTTCGGCTGCATCAGGACCAGATAACCGTTGCTACCGAATTGCAGCCCCGATAGATCGAAGACCTCAATAATCTCTCCCTGATCGCCACGTGTTTCATCAACTGAAACAAGGTAAGAATTTTCGGGAAGCGTTGCTGCCCTGCCGCCTCGCAGCTCGATGTATTGGCCCTCTGTAGTACTCCCAAAAAGTGGGTCAATGGCGAGCTCGCTGATATAGGCAGCCAGAAGTTGACGAGATTCTAATGCCTCAGCTCGCAATTTTCGTGTTGATCTCTGGACTACGGTGCGTTTGATATTCTTCTTTGAATTCACGTTCTTAAACAAATAACCGCCTGCAAATAATAAATGAGTTGCGGAGTCTACATGCTTCAAACTCGTGTAGCAGGTAACATTTTGTAGACTTCCCATTCCACCCCGTTCATTTTGCGTTTGTAGTGAATCACGAGGATCAAAAATCTATCAAAGGTGCTACCGTTGATCTGGGTCGGGCTCAGCGATGTGGCTTCGGCGAGGTCGTCTATGGTGAGGGTAAGTCACCTGAGTTGATCGCGGAAATCTTGCAGACTCAAAAGGATATTGGTCAGCCGGGCTTGGTAACCCGGCTAGATCCCAAGGCGGCTCAGTGGCTTCAGGAACGTTTCCCAGAAGGCCGCCATCATACGATTGCTCGAACCTTTCGCTTGGGAGGCTTGGATGGCCAGCTTGATGATTCTCAACTAGCGAATCGATCTTGGGTCGCTGTTTTATCAGCTGGATCGACGGACGAACCCATTGCTGCTGAAGCGGCGGAAACGCTGTCTTGGATGGAGGTGAAACACAAGCAATTTCGAGATGTCGGTGTAGCGGGGCCACAACGTTTGCAGGCGGTTCTTCCTGATCTTCAAAAAGCTTCAGCACTCGTCGTGGTTGCGGGGATGGAGGGCGCTTTGGCCTCAGTGATTGGCGGGCACATTCGAGTTCCTGTCTTTGCGGTTCCGACCAGTGTTGGATATGGGGCCAGTTTTGGTGGTGTCGCTGCCCTTCTGGGAATGCTTACTTCATGTGTCGCTGGAGTGTCTGTCGTTAACATCGATGCAGGGTTCAAGGCGGCCTACAACGCGGGCCTGGTCGTTTCGATGCTTGAGCAAGCTGCCGCCGAAGATACCTGAGGATTTTGAAGCGTCATTCAAAGGTGCCTTGCCGACGCACACCTGAAGATTAACGCCGCGCAGCTAGCACGCGATTCAATCCGGCCAAATCCTTGATCAGTTGGACGTCGCGGTATTCCAAGTCTTGGGCAATCTGTACGCACTGACCGCCAATCATTGGGCTCAGCTCAATCAGGATACTTCCATTCTCTCGAAGTCGATCCTTAGCCTGTTCAAGGAGTCTCTTGATGGTTTCGGTGCCCGTCGGTCCCGAGACCAACGCCGACTTGGGTTCATGATTTCGGACGACCGGGTCAAGTGTCTCGAATTCGCTTTCGGATACGTAGGGTGGATTGCTGCAAATCACATCGAACTGAACACCTTCAGTGATCGCCTCAAACAAATCGCCGATGGAGAACTTGATTCGGGCAGCAACGCCGAGTTTCTCGGCATTCCACTTTGCGATCTCTAATGCGTCTGATGAGAGGTCGGTCGCGAAAACTTCGACGAACTGAACCGAACTTGCAATAGCGATCGCAATGGCTCCCGAGCCAGTGCCAATGTCGGCCACATGGATTGGTCGGTCATGAATGCTCGGGTGCAAGTCCTTGATCTGGTCGATTGCCTTGATGACAAGATGTTCCGTTTCAGGACGTGGAATGAGCGTGTGCTCATCGACCCTTAGCGAAAGCGAATAGAACTCCTTATGACCCACAAGCTGGGCGACGGGAACACCCTCCCCCCTTCGTCGTATCATCTCCCGAAATGCAACACGCTGTTCTTCGGTTGGCTCTTCATTAAAGGCCGTGTAGAGCTCAATCCGTTCGCAATTGCGAGCGTGAGCCAACAGGACTTCAGCATCCAATCTCGGCGAGCTGCTTCCTTTGCGTTTGAAGAAATCAGTTGTCCATTCCAGCAAACGGAGGACGGTCCAAGTCTCGGTGGTGGAAGAATCTTTGCCTGACGGGGCCGTATCCTTGGCGGAAGCTTCCATGATGCCCAGTGGTTATTTGAGAGTGCGGGCTGGTTGTTTTGCCGAATTATACCTTCGAGGTGCCTCTCTTGGCACTGGCGGTCATATCGGTTGAATGCCAACCGTCAGGCTGAGCTAAAGACCAGCCACGCGATGGTTTGGTGTGGTCGCGAAGGAGCCTATTCGGACACAGATCCATCGACGAGACGCATCATCGCCTTCAATAAATACCGAAGTCGCTAGCTTCGAATGCCGCTTCGTAGTGTTCGATCCGTTGGGGCTCGGGTGCATCGTCATGCCACCATACCGCCACGACATCAAAACGTGCTTTAATTCCCAGGATACGATTTCGCTTCATGTAGCGAAGCGCTGCTCGGGTGACGCGGTCCTGTTTTGCCTGGTCAACGCGTTCGGCCGGGTGTCCTGGCTTTCTTGTCGCCAGTGTTTTGACTTCGACGAAAATGATTCGCTTTTGTTGGCGATCGATAGCAATCAAGTCGATTTCACCCGCCCTGTCGGACTCGCTGTGGGCAATCACATTGAGGCCCTTGCGGCGTAGCATTCTGGCCGCCGCCTGCTCGCCCCGATGGCCAATCGAAGCGGTGGAATCGATGGGGCCGTACTTCCAATCGAGGTAAAGGGATCGAGCTTTGGCAGCCCAGCCAAGTAGGCAGCCCGGAGCCTCTTGGAGCTGCTGCGTTTGCCTTACCCCTTTACTCGCATCCGAGTCACGGCTCACGAGAACACTATCAACGGATTACGAGAACACCGACGAAACGCAAGTCCAAGTCAGATTTTTAAAGTCCTAGGACATCCGGCGCTCTTTGAGGCGAACTGCCTTGCCGACGCGGTCGCGGAGGAAGTAGAGCTTGGCACGTCGAACGACACCTTTGCGTTTGACAACCACCTTCTCGATCTTTGGGCTATGGACGGGGAACTTACGTTCCACACCTTCACCGGCGACGATACGACGAACAGAGAACATTTCCTTGCTGCCGGTGCCGCTGCGTGCAATGACGACGCCACTGAAAACTTGGATACGTTCTTTGTTGCCTTCCAAAATCTTCAGGTGTACATCGACGGTGTCACCGATTTCGAATTGTGGTGGGTTTTCTTTGAGTGCGGCCTTTTCGACCAGATCCATGATGGCTTGGGACATGGCGATTGCTCGTTGATGGTTGGAGTTCAGTCGATTGGATTGTCTGTAGATTCGAGAAGATCGCTTCGTCTTTGACTCGTTCTCTCGATGATTTGTTGTTCCCTCCAAGCTGCGATGGCGGCGTGATCGCCCGATAGCAGCACTTCAGGAACAGTATGGCCGCGATATTCTCGTGGCCGGGTGTATTGTGGGAATTCAAGCCGACGATTTCCTCGGCTGAATGAATCGTCCAGATGACTGTTTTCGTCACCCAGGACTCCGGGAATCAAACGAATCACCGTGTCGATAATCAGCATCGCGGCTACTTCGCCTCCGTTCAAGACGAAATCACCCACGCTGACTTCCTCGGGTTCGAGGATATCGACGACCCTTTGGTCAAATCCCTCGTATCTCCCGCATAGCAGAATCAGCCTCTGGCCGGATTCGACCCATGTTTCTGCGAGGCGTTGATTGAAGGTTTGACCGCTGGGGGTCAGGATGACAGTTCGAGTTGGTACCGGATCAAGCGACTGGACGTGTTCAACACAGCGAACAGTCGGCTCAACCTGGATCAACATTCCCGGTCCGCCCCCGAAGGGACGATCGTCCACCGGGCGATGCACAGTGGACGGA
>JBCCKZ010000007.1:0-25193 GCA_039027135.1 Planctomycetota bacterium | reverse complement strand
CATCCGTGCAATAACCTTCGAACTTCTCTGGCTCATCATTGCGACGGTAGGTGTCATCAAAGTAATCATTGTCCCAGTGATCGGGAACGGAGTTGACATGGGATGATGGAAACCAAACGGCCTCATCGAATCCTCGATCATGAGGACGAAAGGGATAGTTGTCTCCCAGGTGCCATTTGCCGAAGCATCCTGTTCGATAACCCGCACTCGAGAATACATCAGCGATCGTTTGCAACTCAGGTCGCAAGAGCGTTCGACCGCTACTAACGTTGATTGCACCCGTTCGAAACGCGTCCATGCCGGTCATCAGTTGGGCACGTGTGGGCGTGCACATGGGTGCAACGTGAAAATCAGTCAGCCGAATGGACTCCTTTGCCAACCGATCAATCGCAGGCGTTTGGACCACGGGATTCCCATGACAACCAAACTCGCCGTATCCCTGATCATCGGTCATGATGACGATAACGTTGGGTCGGTCTGCCGCGGCACAGGAAACCAACCAAAGACTAAGCAACAGAACCAATTGAGGGATGCGATTCATCTAAAAAACCTGAAAGAGAGATTCATAACAGGTTAACCCAATTCGAAAGCTCGATTGGGGAACTATCAGACCTTTGGCATCGAACCGAGTACCTCACTCTGGCGAGATGCCGCAAGTGTCGCCGTTTCAATGCAAGCCGAGAGGCTTTCACCGCTAACCCATGCGTGCAGAAAACCACCGTGGAAAGCATCTCCACATCCCGTCGTGTCGATTGTCTTTTCGCTCAGGACCGCGGGATGATGTTTCCAAAGATTCGATTCGCGGTACCAACAGCCTTTGTCTCCCACCGTCACGACGTGAACCTGAGCAGACGGGAAACGAGCTTCGAATCGACAACAAATTTCGTCGATCGACACGTCAAAATCGTCAACTGCGGCACGAGCAAAGTGTTCAGCGACAATCAAAATATCGGAAGCCTTCACAAAGTCCAAAATCCCATCACGGTACCGATGTGCACCACCGTCAAACGAGACGAGCGTGCCTTTGTCCCGCGCGATGCGAATCGCTTTCTCGAGTGCCCGCGGATGTCGACCATTGATATGAAGCACTTCCGCCTCAGCTATCTGTTCCAAGTGATCTTCATTGAGCTCAAGATCCAGTTCTTGTCCGGGGCAGAACACAATTGAACGAGTTTGAGTCTTCGTTGCCGACCAAATCGACGCTTCCGAAGCCGTCGTCTTGGTACTCCTCGATATTGAATCCACGTTCACGCCAAGTTCACGCAATCGCTCCACGATCAAGGTGGATGCTTCATCGTGTCCGAGCCGATCAAGCATGGTGACTGAGCTGCCGAGATGACTCGCCGTACCCATCGCGACAGCTATACCTCCTCCGACGCTCACGATTGAACAGTCCGCTTTTGTCACGCTGTCCGCACTGGGATGATCTCCGACGACCATCAAGCGATCCAACACGCAGACGCCAATCCCAATGATGCTTGACTTACGGATATTCATGATTGATGACAGTCGCGACCCGAATACGAGCGTAGTGAGTGCTGGACTCCGCTGCTGCGAGATGAAGAGATAGATAAAGGTAAAGAGATGCGAATCCTAAGGCGTCATGAATCGTTGATGTCATACCCCTTTTTGAATCTGTTCCATTAACCATTGCTCGGCTTCGTGCTGCGGATTGATATCCACACCGATGGTGATCGCCCAAACGGGTATGTCGCTGATCCGATCTCGCTTCAATTTGACCAGGTCTTTCATCGTACAAACGATCATGTCGACGGATTCGATGGCATGCATCAACCTCTTCTCGATTTGGGTAATGACACCAGGGCCGTAGGACGCATGGTCATTCAGACGAAACGATTCGACGACCTGTCCCCCTAGCGTCTTGATCATCGCCTCAAAGGCGTCAGGGTTTCCGATCGCTGAAACCGCCAACACTCGCTGATCAGAAACCGCATCGATCGACCTCATTTGACCATCATGGTTGATCAATTGACCTGGTATCGTGCGGCCTCTGAAGATGGAAACACCGCTACGAAGATACGGATAAATCCGGGATTCAATTCTCGAGACATCTGATGGATCAACCGATTCAGTACGCGAAATCAATACCGCATCGGCTCGCCTCAATGAGGCTAGGGGTTCTCGCATTCGCCCCCGTGGAAGCAACGCATCAAAACCAAATGGATTCGTCGCATCAATCACAACCAAGTCAGCCGTCCGACCCAAGCGGCGATGTTGAAAACCGTCATCCATCACAATCACTTGGGAATCTAATTGCTCGACAGCGATTTGAGCAGCTCCTACACGGTCTTGCTGTTGAACGTGCGGAACGCCCGGTAAACGTTTGGCTAGCTCCAACGCCTCGTCGTTACTTTCACCACCCGTCGAGCCGTACCCGCGGCTGATGATTGACACTCGCAGACTTTGACTCTGAAAAATATCGCACAACCAGGCCACCACAGGCGTTTTCCCAGTGCCTCCCGTTGTTAGATTTCCAACACAGATGATCGGGACATCAACACGATGGACTAGGTCATCATTCCGGTCATAACGACGGTTTCTCAGCCACACCGCAAACCGGTAAACCCAAGAACCAAGCCTTAAAGCGGCTCGAATCATCCAAATGTCTGGACGATAAGTGTGGGCCCCTTGAAGCCAATCGATCGTGCGACGATCCCACAAAGTCTATGCTCTCCACCCCAAGATGAAACAAACTCGCAATGGTAAGCTGACGGCGATATTTTCCCACCGGTCAGAGAAACCGAAACGAAGCCATGACGGAACAACCGACGATTCACTACACCAAAACTGACGAAGCACCCATGCTGGCGACGGCATCATTGCTGCCCATCGTCCGAGGATTCGCTGGAGCCGGCGGCGTGAAGATCCACTTGGATGACATCTCACTCGCGGGTCGTATTTTAGCTGCCTTCGCCGATCAGATCGATGATTCCGATCGAACGATTGATGCACTGGCTCAGCTGGGCGAGATGGCCAAGACTCCATCAGCCAACATCATCAAACTGCCCAATATCAGCGCCTCAATACCACAATTGAACGCGGCCATCGCCGAACTTCAGTCGAACGGTTTTGCCGTACCTGATTTTCCCGACGAGCCAAAGTCAGATGAAGAAAAGAAGATCCGAGCGGCCTATGCAGGTGTTCTCGGTTCAGCGGTTAATCCGGTACTGCGTGAAGGAAATTCAGATCGCCGTGTCGCCGCGCCAGTGAAACAATACGCTCAGAAGAACCCGCATTCGATGGGCGTTTGGTCCTCGGAGTCAAAGACAGAGGTCCTTTCCATGAGCGAAGGCGACTTCTATGGCAATGAGCAATCCCATGTGATGAAGGCTGCAGGTCATGTTTCGATCGTCCATACCGACGCGCAGGGAGACCGCACCACTCTCAAGGAAACGGTTGAGTTGCTCGAGGGTGAGGTCATCGACGCTTCGGTGATGAATCGTGAGGCGTTAAGAAAGTTCCTGACCGGAGCGATTCAGCGAGCCAGCGATCAAGGTGTTCTTTTTTCGTTGCATATGAAAGCAACGATGATGAAAGTCTCTGATCCGATCATTTTCGGCCACGCCGTCGAAGTCTATTTCGCAGAAGTCTTCGAGAAACATGCCGACGCACTGGAACAGGCTGGTGTGGATTCCTCAAAAGGAATCGGAGATCTCTACGGGAAGCTCGACTCGATGGAACCGAGCACAGCCGAAGCCATCCAAGCAGACCTGGAAGCGGTCTACGAAAAGCAGCCAAGCCTTGCGATGGTCGATTCGGATCGCGGCATCACTAATCTTCATGTTCCAAGTGATGTCATCATCGACGCTTCGATGCCGGCAATGATTCGATCATCAGGTCAAATGTGGGGCCCGGATGGCAAGACTGCTGACACCATCGCCATCATTCCGGATCGATCCTACAGCGGCGTCTATCAAACCGTCATTGATGATTGCAAGAAACACGGTGCGTTCGATGTTGCGACCATGGGCAACGTGTCCAACGTGGGCTTGATGGCCAAGAAAGCCGAAGAATATGGATCCCATGATAAGACCTTCAAGATTCCCTCTGATGGAAAGGTCGAAGTCGTCGACAGCAGTGGTGAGGTGCTTCTTTCGCACATTGTTTGCGTCGGTGATATCTGGCGTATGTGTCAAACCAAGGATGTCGCGATCAAAGATTGGGTGAAACTAGCCGTCACTCGAGCTCGCGCAACAGGCAATCCCGCCGTTTTTTGGCTTAGTGAAGAGCGTGCGCACGACGCAAACTTGATTTCAAAAGTCAACCACTACTTGAAGGATCACAACACAGAAGGCATTGACGTTCACATCATGTCGCCTGTTGATGCCACACAGTTTTCCTGTGATCGAATGCGCGACGGCAAAGACACCATCTCAGTAACAGGCAACGTACTGCGTGATTATCTGACTGACCTCTTCCCAATCTTGGAACTCGGTACAAGTGCGAAGATGCTCTCCATCGTGCCACTACTGGCCGGTGGAGGCTTGTTTGAGACGGGTGCCGGAGGATCGGCCCCCAAGCACGTCCAGCAATTGGTCGAAGAGAACCACTTGCGGTGGGATTCGCTGGGCGAGTTCCTGGCAATCGCCGTCTCACTTGAAGACTTGGCGGAAAAGAGTGATCGACCGGCTGTTGGCGTGATCGCCAATGCGTTGACCGCGGCAACTGGAAAGATCCTTGATGAGAATCGATCGCCGAGTCGAAAAGTCGATGAGCTCGACAACCGAGGAAGCCATTTCTACCTTGCTTTGTACTGGGCTGAAGCCCTGGCCAGCCAAACCGAGGATTCGGAATTGGCCAAGCGGTTCCAACCCGTATTGGAATCCTTGCAGAACCAAAGCGAATCCATCCTCAAAGAGCTCATCGATGTTCAAGGCCAAAGTGTGGATCTTGGAGGTTACTACGACCCCGACCCAGCGAAGGTTGACGCGGTAATGCGACCATCTTCGGCCTTCAATGAGATCATCGACAGCTTGAGCATTTAGAACCTATCGGAGAACTTCAGCCGAAACTCGCTCGCGTATGGTTTCGGCGGGAGCCGCGGGCTAGCGTCCAATCAGCTGATAGGTATTCGGATAGGCTCCTTAGTGTAGATACTAATGCCCGCTGAGCAGGTCGGACGTTAGACTCTATACATAACCACGCTTAAATCTCGCTACACATTTGGTGATTCCTCATGGATCAGAACGTCACCCACTTCATCTTTGATGTCGAAAGTGTTGCCGATGGTAAGCTGGTTTCTAGCGTGCGATACCCGGGCCAGAACCTAGATCCCAAGCAAGCGATTGCGACCTACCAGGATGAGCTCTCCGAGCTCAATGGCACGACTTTCATCCCTTACACGTTTCAGTTGCCTGTAGCCGTCGTCATTGCCAAGGTGCTTGATGATTACTCGTTAGGCGACATTGTTTCTCTGGACGAAGGCGAGTTTCGGCCGCATGTCATCACCGATCTGTTCTGGCGTGGCTGGGAGGCCTACAAACACCCAACCTGGGTTACCTTCAACGGTCGCAGTTTCGATCTGCCGATCATGGAGCTTGCCGCTTTTCGCTACGGAGTAGCAATACCAAGCTGGTTTGATAGCGATGGTTATCGATCCAAGAGAAATCGATTCAACACCGACTCACATCTCGACCTTCAAGACGCCATCACTAATTTTGGTGCTTCGCGATGCAATGGCGGGCTTAATCTGATTGCGAAGCTTCTCAACAAACCAGGTAAAATCGACACGAGAGGCGAAGAAGTTCAAGCGATGTACGACGAAGGTCAACTTGGTGAGATAAGCGAATACTGTCGATGTGACGTGCTTGACACCTATTTTGTGTTTCTTCGCACGATGACGTTGCGAGGAAAAATCTCGCTGGATCGGGAGACTGAGTTGGTCGCACAAACGAAAGCATGGATCGAGGAACGCGCCGAGGAAAGCCAGGCATACCGCGACTACCTCGCCCACTGGAGTGAGTGGGTTGATCCCCGTAAAGAAGCTCAACCAGTCTGACCAACAAAGATCGAGAATTCGATGGCGGATGCTCTTGATCGAGGTTCATTTTCAAGTTGGCAAGACGCCTTTTGCACCTCCCCTCGACTCAATAAGGCCCACTCCGCCATGAACGATGATCTTGATCTCGTTGAAACGCTCATCGATCAACAGACACCCAAGTCCGAACTCCCAACCATCCTCAAACAGCTCGAACAGTACGACCAGAGAATGTATCGGGAATCCATCTTCGCGTCGGTCGCCAGCGAAGGTGTTGATAAAGCACTAGCGAGCTAAACGAAACTTCTTCGCTATAACCCGCAGCGTGAGCAAGGGGGGATGAACCGCAATGAGGTCCCTTGCTAACGCTGCGGGTTTAGAAAACTAGCGCATGAACGACGGGTGGCTCTTCTGGATCCCGCGACCTGCCTTGTGATAGGCTTCCCCAGAGCTTCGTGGGTTTGGCATAATGTGCGAAATTCGTCCGAATTTGTCTCGGACCTTTTCCCCAAATGCCTCCACTGAAGGGCTCTTCCATGTCGGACCATCTCGAAGACGTCAAGAAATACACAGACTCTCCCAAAGCAGATTGTGTTGAATCGCTCGTGGGTCATCTGCGGCTGGCCATGACCCATGATGACGGTCAGACCGTCGCCGCGACTGACAAAGCTGAGCTGGAACGAATCAAAGACAACTATTGTCGAAAGACCCTTGACATCACCGATGAAGAGGCCGATTCGGCGATCGCTGCTGCAGCTGAACGCATGGCGGGGACGAATCAAAAGAACCGTGTGACGTTCTACTACTTGATCGCTGAAGAAGCCGGCAAACTCGATCGACTTGCCTAGATGAGTTCGACGGCAATCGATGATGCACCTCCATGGCAAGCCGATCAGGAGTGGGCCAATGCGGCGACGCATGGGTTTGCGGCGATTGTATCCATTCTCGCCGGAGCTTGGCTGATTTCTCAGGCTTGGGCGATCAGCTCCGGAATGACGCTTGCCTGCCTAGCTTATCTCGCATCGATCGTTGGCACGTTCACCTTTTCGACTCTTTCACACTTGGTTCCTCCGAGCCCGCTACTTAATCGGTTGCGGGCTTGGGACCAAGCGATGATTTACACGATGATCGCGGGAACCTACACACCGATCATCGTTCGATTTGCACCAAGCACCGTATCGGCGTGGTTGCTTCCCGCAATGTGGGCCGCAGCGATTGCTGGTTTCGTCAGCAAGGTTGCCATCGCCCACCGAGTCAATTCGATAGGAACGCTTTCTTATATTTTGCTAGGTTGGCTTCCAGCCATGCCTCTTTCGCCGCACGTGACTGACATCGTCGTGCGTGGAATGTTTGCCGGCGGCATCGTTTACTCGCTGGGCGTGGTGATGCTGATGAACGACCATCGGATTCGCTATCTGCACGCCGGATGGCATCTGATGGTAATGACTGCCGCGTCGATTCACTTCTGGATGATCGGCTGGCACGTCGCAACGACGTGATCAACCTCGAGGCGTCTCGACTGACTCTGCTTCTTTCCAGATCTCATCGATTCTCGTCATGATCGGGGCCATCACCTGATCGTAGTTCGAGCGAACCATCGAACGAAAGTAGCCCGGAGAGATCGGAAAACACCGCTGCATGAGATGTTCGATAGCGGCTGTACTTCGAGCTCGATCTCTAAAGACGCGATCACAGAGCAGCACGTAGCGCCACGGCGCTTCTCGATCCTTCACATCACCGGGAAGATCTTCAAAAAACTCAAAACCTCGTTCCAGCTTTCGAATATCGATTCCCTTCCATACACCACTTGTTCTCGGCTGATAGAACTCCATGAGATTGGCGGCAAGACGAAGATAAAGGTAGTCGCCATATCCATCCTCATATAACTCACTTATCGCGGAAGCATACGCCAATGAATCGCTTCCCTCACCAAACCATTGCGGCAACAACTTGACCATCAGTTGATAGTGAATCTCCATTGACCCAGGAAAACGCTCCAGAGCTTCCTGGCAGAGTGAGTCAATGTCTTCAAGATTTGAACCGGTCTCTAGTTTGACTGCTATTAGCCTTCGATACGCCGTCGCACAGCAATGTTCTGATTGGATGGCACGCTCGAGAAGGGGCATTGCTTCTCCGATTAGCCGTTGATAGTCAGCGTAGTCTTGCGGCGCAATTTGATTGACGTAACTAGTGCCTCGCTTGCGCCAAGCCGCGTCGATTCGCTCGCAAGCCTTAGCTGTTAACGCCTCGGGTGAACCTTCCGCGAGCCAGGCAGAGAGATTTTCGAGAACAGGACTTTCGGGCTTGGTCCGATTGAGATAATCCCATCTCGATCCGATGTCCCTAATGGCTCGGCACCGCATATCCTCTGGGCTATTTCCCACAAAGCGTTTCTGTTTCGCGAGTATCCTGGTGGCCGAAACTAGCTCATCGAGCCGGTTATTGTCGACGAACCGACAAAGCTCCCAATAGCGAAACTGCTGCCAGTGGTCGACGAAACCGGCTATATTCAAAATCCTGAGATCGCCTTCTTTGCTAAGCGTAACACAGGAGTTCCGATCAAATGAAGTAAGCAAGCGAGCCACTTCGTGATCGATAATCTGGGGATGACCAAAACCTGTTGAAGAGGCCCACGAACGACTAAACAGAATCGGTTCAACTTGACCATTACGAACCCTCCGGCCCGCCATCAACACCGTCCCGTATCTGTTCCGTTCGAAGATCTTTGGAGAGTACACATCGATCTTCCAAACCCCCTGATCGAAGACGCCGTTGTTTGGATCATCGAAGGAGAATTTCTGAAAGTGACCACCGTAGGCCACAAATGCGTATTGATCTCCCGCAGCGATGCTTGTGAATCTTTCATACTCGGGATCGTCCTGAACTAACGAGATATTTGGAAGTCCGGAAGAGACGTCAAACCTCAGGACTTTCGATCGGGTGCTCACTATGAATGACTTCCCATCGGGGCTTACCGAAGCCGCGACGCAATCCTCGACGTCCTGTTTGCCCATCGAACGAAAGTCTGCCAGCTCGCTATCTCCAAAGAACACTTCGCCGTCGTTCTGAACCAGTACAAAGTGGTCCGCACCAACATTTCCCTCCAGCGCTGCAATCCCTGAATCCGGAAGGCTTTCACTCGCGTTGTTAGGCCGCGCGAATACTGCCGTAACTTGGCCGGAAGTCCCACTCATCCGAGCTATCTGTTTCGCCGAGACCAGAATGAGGTCGGTACTGTTCTCACAAAACCGAACAGCGACGACGGGATCACTTTCGGTAAAGAAGCCAGGAAGTGGTCGCTCTCCAATCTTCGAACCATCGATGCGATGCAACACCAAGGTGCGATCCTTGATGAAAACCAATCGATCTCCTTTCGAAGACAAGTCAAACGCATGACGCCCCAGGATCTCTTCGGATTGCAGTTTCAATACTTCGTGAACATCGTCTTTCGGAATCAGAACCTGACTATCGATCCATTTATTCATCGAATCATCAAACTTCGATCTGTCCCACGCCACAATCTCTGTATTGAAAGCTTCTTCTAGTTTTGTCTCCGCTGGACAACGCAGAGGTTTCTCGATTCGATAGGGAAATGACAATGGTGGTGGCTTCACCGAAACATAGCCTGCTGCCGTCATCGGCCAGTCTTCGAACGGATCTCCCTCTATAGGCGTAACAGAAACAACTTCCTCGTCCAAAACAACACTGTCATAAATTGGTTGCCCGCATCCTCCCATGATCGAACATGTCATCGCGAGTCCCAACAAGACAGTCCGGCTATCAACCTCTCGAAACCGCAACGACTCAATTCTCATCTTTCTCAGTCTCCTCCGGAACGAGATTAAACAGCTCTGACAATCCCGTGACCCAATTGACCCCGCCTCCGATCACCGGAGTCCCCACAGCACCCGGAGCCATCGGACCAGTTGGCTGAACATTGATTGCCGCTGCACCACCTGAATAGGGCTCAAAGAAGGCATCGACTGAGATTGATTGTTCTCCAAGACGCGGAGATTCATCTGGCCAATCCATCGCCATGCCCATCATATTGACGTTGTTGCCTTGATTCTGAATCTGCCTCTCCATCATTCGATTGAATAGGTAGTTCTGGTACGACAAGATGCGTCCTGAATCCGCCCACCTAGCCGCCATGTTGACCGGGATTCGCTCGACAGGAATGTCAGCAGAAAGCACTTGCCGAGAACCGAGAAGTCCTAGGATCGATGGACCGTCAATTTCGCAACCGCTCAAACCAATGAACTCAAGTGACAAGGAAAGCTTGTTCAATACCGGCATGAGAGGACCATCGGTTTCCACATTATCGAGAAAGAGCGTTTTGAGTCTCAGCCACTCAGGGAATCGATTCGACAGGCCCTGAATCGACACCTGTGTGTTTGCAAGTGATAACGACTCGATCCATTCAGATTTGAGATGGACAAGCCAATCGTTCGTATCCGTTTCGAGATGACTAAGATCGACATGCAAAAGGTCAGGAGAAGACAACAAACGTTCAAGCCCCTTCGAAGCCACGCGACTACGAGAGAGGTTCAACGTCTCAAGGCTCTGAGGAACTTTCCAATTAGCGACCCCATCGTCACGGAGGTCACAATCGACCAAAGCAAGCGTCCGTAGATTCGGCGGCAGGACGAGCGATCCAAAAGACTCCGCATCGATCGCGGGCGAGATCAAAGTCAACTCCTCGCACTGCGGAAGCGCCCCCAACGTCTTCAGAAACTCCGGTGTCACACCTTCACCACCAACAGCCAAACGCTTAAGTGCGTTGAGTGAGCTGTTCAGCTGAATACCACCTGCATGCAGCGGTTCGGGAACCACGATGGCTTGTAGACGGGGCGAATCGACCAAACGTATGGTTCCCCCGGGAGCGATCGATGTCGTGACTTCGAATTCCAGTTGAGGACAATTCTCTATGGTCAACTGAGTCAAGTACTCGCCACCCTCGGCAATTTCGAGCTTTCGTAAATTGGGATGGTCCTTGAGCTCAAGCGAGACCGGGCCATAAAAAGCTTCTTCCGAGAGCCCACCTGCAAAAGAACCGATTGAAAAGTCTTCATAAGATTCTTGGCGGGCATTCTCACCAACAAGCTTGACTGAAAGCTCCTCGAGGGAGTCAATCCCACGAACCAGTTCATTCAGCTGAGAACTGGTCACTGCCGCATCGTAGGCCTGCAAACTACGCAATTCCTTTGCACCTCGAAGCGTTAGCAATGACTCTCCATCAAGGCCGCAACGACCGAGCAACAGTTTCTTTGGACCGTTGGCTTGAGCCAGCCTCGAAAGATCAGTCGGACCCATTTCAACGGCCTCGAGATCAATCTTCGCGGGCAAATCGCATTTCGATAGACCATCTAATAGACGCTCCGTCTCATCGCTCGATAGCTTCACGAAGTTCTGTCCCGCGATGATAAGCTCGAACGCAGTTACGTTGAATGTCTCCAGACTCGGAACATCTCGCACTTCAAAACGATCTACACCTGGAGCGTAAACAGTCACCTCCTTTAATTTTGGTGCGTTTTCAATCTCAAAGTTCTCAACCCAATAGTGTCCCGGCAACTTCGTGTCTTCGGTTCGGCGTGAAGACGGATTGAACCAATCAACTGCAAACTCTTCAAACTCGGGTACGTTCGATAGTTTGATGCTGAACTTTTGAAAAGGATCAAGTCGAATCTTCTTGAGCCTGGGAAGATCTTGAAACTCGATCTCCATAGGAATCGAGTTCATCAAGCTTTCGTAGTCATAGAAATTGACAGCGACCAAGTTCTGCCATTCGGAGAGCACAATCCTACTCGACTCACCAGCGTCATTCTCTCGAAAGGACGATGGTGGACGGGGTAAAATGAGATGCTTCAGAGTGCCTTTGAATGCCGCCTTTCGAAAGTCATCGCGGTAAACCGGCGTATGTGCCAAGTTGATCGATCGCAGCGTCTCACAGTCACCAAGCGGATCGAGTGTCTCCAGTCGAATATCACAATGAGGCAAACCTAAGCTTGTCAGATTGGGAATTCTTGCTATCGAACGAAAGTGATTTACCGTCGGTTTTCTTCCGCCAATTCGAAGGTCGACAAGGTGACGCATCTTGGGCAATCGGTGCAACCAATGAATGTTGTAATCACCACCACCCAAACGAAGCAAAGTCAGCGAACGGCGACCTAACAACTGATCGGCAACTTCAGCACCAGGGTTCTCAATTTGAACTCCACGCATCTTGACGAACGACTTGCTGAACCAGGTTGGTGTCCGGTCCGCCACCCAGCTGGGAACCCACGCTGACGTCGCCACGCGACCCTGAGCCGATCTCACTCGACTGATCAAAGCTTGTTCTAACTCGAATTCACGCTTATTCCATTGCCACCATCCGAGCGGCAAGGCAATGAGAAGCATTAGAACCAGTCCATCAGCAAGGGTGACTTGCACGCCGCCGCGAGAATTCTGCTTTGAAGTCCTTCGCGCGTATCGGAGCGCATAGAAAACGAGGGGAACACCCAGCCCCAGGATCCAAATCACATTGCCCATCAACGCCTTGAAAGAAAAGACGGAGCGTTCGGGCGTGTCACGCATTTCTGACGCCGGTTGCGTCATCATGAATCGGTAAGGGAAACCCGCCACAACAGGTGGCTCGTTCCGGTAGATTCTAAAGTCTATAAAGTGATCAGTACTTCCACCGTTCTGAAAGTGGACTTCTTTGAGTTGGTAGGGAATATTGGCAGCAATGGCGGCTCCAACGACTACCACAATCGTCAAGATTGTAGGTACCAAGGCACGCCAACGACGTTGCTCTGCAGCGTTGTCGATTGATCTCTCGACCGGCTCTTCTAGTTGCTGATCTTCCACGTGCCCCAACGCTCTAAGAGTAATCCGTTGCCTCCGTGCCCGACCGTCTTGAAAGCCTAACAGGTACGGGCACGCGAAGCCAACTTTTGATCAAAAAAGTTTGGCAACCGCAGAATCTTCATCCTCTCGAGAGGCCGCTGCGATCGCGTCGTCGACTTCACTTGGAACCCAGGCAACCTGGGTGTCTCGCACAGGTACCGTTGCCTCACCAGAGGCAGCCAGATCGTCTTGAGAATTAAGTGCATTGATGACCAAGAGAGCGTCCAAGGCTGAGATCCTTCCGTCACCGTTGACATCCACGTAACTGAATGATTCATCAACCTGATCAATATCGAAGTCGAGATCCTCTTCGCCAGTCGAGGTCAAGCGATTGATGACCGTCAGCGCGTCGAGTGCCGATACCATACCACTTCGATCAACATCCATTCGCATCATTGGATTCTGATAGATGCTGCCCGTTTGGACATGAATAATCTCTTGTCCACGAAGGAAGCGGTGGACTGGTGACTGCCCTCGTAACTCTGGAAGCATCGCAACGAACTCCGAAGCACCCGATATCGCATCGCCATCGCCCAAGCGAATCAGAATTGGCACACTGGAATCGCCGACGGGTAAAAGTCCCTCAGCAACCAAAGTGATGACCTGTGCATTCGCATCCGTCAAGTCAATCACTTCAAATCCGGTGAGTCCCGCCTGCAGTGCTTCCACGAGACTCACGTCGCTACCAGGCCCGATCATCTTGAGAGTGTCGATTCCCTCTCCCGTATCCAGCCGAAATGTTGGTGATCGATCCAGGATAACGAGGTCGTTTCCACCCCGAGTTTCCAATCCCACACCCGGCTCGGTCACACCGGTCACCGTGATCACGTCATCAACATTGCTCAGATCAAACTGCCCGTCGGTCAGACCGCCAAACTGGAAGACACGATCGAAACTTGTAGGCTTCAACTCAATCTGCCCATTGCTAGGTGAAAGCAAGAGCTCGCCTGTCTGCGCATCCGAAAGAACGACACCGACCGACCGTTGGCCTGCACCTGCAAAAGACGCCACCGATTGGTCAACATCAACGTAGACATCCAATCGACCAGCGAAGTTTTCCAGCGAACCCAAACCAGTTCGAGCGGCAACCACGACGGTCTGCGGAGTATTCCAATCATCGGGTGTAAACACGAGTGAGCTTGGTGCTGCACCAACAACATCCATGAGCTCATTATCGATCACGACGGTAACATTTCCTTCCGGCCGATTACTCAACATGACCTCAAGCGTGTCTTCACCATCCAATCCAACCAAAATTGTCTCATCATTTGATTGGACAATCTCAATGCCTGCGATGTCGTTATCAATCAAATTGATTGAGCGAACTTCAGGATCAAGACCGGCAAAACTATCATGAGATGACGCTTCATCAACTCCAATCGAAATCGAATCCTCGCGATTGCCTTCTACAATTACGTCATCAATGGCACCGATGCGAAGCGTTTGGGGACGATTCCAATTCGATGCATCAAAGGTCACCACATCAATCGTGGAACTCATCTGATTAAGGTCATAGTTGAGTCGAATGACGACCTCATCCTGAGGGCGACCTGACAACATGACCGTTATCGGTTGATCATTTTGACCCTCGCTGACCTGTGAAGGTGAGTTCAGCACAATCACACCGGCACGCTCGTCATCAATCACCTGCAAGTCTGCGTTCGCGGTGGGATGACCCGTCGATGTGGCGCTAATTGTGACGATGCGGTCGCCATCGACGACATCATTATTGATTCCACGAATGGGAAATCGCACTTCAGTCACATTGGCAGGGAATGACACCATGGTTGGAATGTCGATCCCATCGATGTCAGAAACGCTGATCATGACATCGAGAGGCATTCGTGTGTTTCGAGTGAGTGTCGCTAACAGCGGTCTCGTGCCATCTTCTACGAGCGACTCCGGTTCACCTGCCCTTGTTGGTAACGTCAATGACATCTCAGGCACATCGTTCTCGAGCACAACAAAGCTGACCGGCTCAATTGCGTAAAACACGTTGGTTGCCCCAACGATCACGTTGGCGTCTTCCTCGACATCCAAGTTGTCTAGAATGGTTCCAACAAACTCAACACTTCGATCCGACGTGTCAAACTGAACGGAATCAGGCATTTGGATCAGTCTCGGTCGCGAGCTATCGAACGTGACCTCAGTTCTTGGACCAAGTTCCGCTCGCGTTAATCGAAACCTAACTTCGCCACTATCCTCACTGATCACGCCATCAAGGACTTCGAGCGTCATCTCTTCAAAGTCAGTTATCTCGAGTTGGGCAGAGCCAGGATCATAGGGCAAACCAACCACGGTCAAATCGATGATGCGTGTCCCATCGAGCAAATCATTATCAATTGCCTCGATGTTGAAGGGCGATGAGAACTCCTGTCCGGCAACAAATGTGACCGTATCAGGCACGTTTATGTTGACGCGATCAGTCGCGAAGATCTGGGCTGTCATCGCCCCACCGGGATCGTTCCGACGTAGCCTGGCCGTCGCAACGCCACCATTCTCGCTAATCGAAGTTGGAGCGATGATCAATTCAAGAGGCTCGTAGTCGGTCACTTCAAGAGAAACGGAACCTTCGACATAGCCGGCTAGTTGGGCCGTGATGACCGTCAAACGAGATCCATCGAGGAGGTTGTTATCGTTACCCGATACTTCAAATACTTCGCTGTATACCTGCCCGTCAATAAAATTCACGGTGGAGGGAAGAGAGACTTGCCCGCTCGTGTTGAACAATGCAGCCGTCGCAGCACCGCTGGGATCGGTGCGAAGGAGCCTTCCAGTGATCACCTCGCCATCCTCTCGCAGACTCATCGAATCCAATTCGAATAGAAGATTCTCACTGTCTTCGATGAAAAAGGTGACCGAAGTCGGAACATAGCCATCCGCCGTGATGTCGATTGTTTCCGTTCGTTGACCATCAAGAATCGAATTGTCGATCGCCGTGACGGGGATCGTGATCTCTGATTCTCCAGCCTCGAAACTGACCACCGAACTCACCGATACCGTGTTAGTCCCGCGAGGCGTCAGAACAACATTCAAGGCATCCGTCGAGTCGAGCCGCGAAAGGGTCAGGAGAGTCTGGCCACCGGCTTCGGTGATCGATGTGACCGAGAGGGCCCCCGTAAGGACTTCGTAGTCAAGCACCTCGATGGTTTCCGTATTGGAAATCAAACCTGTTGCCGTTGCCGTTACCTCAACCAGCTGGGTTCCATCGAGAAGGTCATCATCAAGGGCCTCCAAAACGAAGGTAATGGAGTCCTGCCCAGCGGGAATCGCTAGAGATGTAGTGGCTGTCGTCAGTTCAGTCGCGTCTGAGATTCCCAACGTCACGACGAGTTCATTTTCGACCGAAGCAAATCGACGACGGAGCGTAACGAGAGTTTGACCTCCTCGTTCAGAAATCGATGAGTCTTCAACGACCATCTCGAGGCTTGGATTGCTCACCGAGAATGGCTGCCGGAATGTGCCGCCCGCGACGCCATCACCACTCGGCCCCACTCCAAAGAAGAATGGATTCGTATTCCCAACAATCTGCGTATCTAAGTTCTCGCCGTCGAGCAGGAAACCTTCGAAGTCGGCAATGCCTCCTTCCTCGCCTGACGCTTCGATTAAGTAGAAACCATTGATCAAAGTCGTTCCCACATCAATGGATGCGGTCAACGTCGATGGATCAAAATTGATCGTCCCGTCGGTGTCGGTGAGAAACGTGTCATTGCCATCGAAGAAAATAGGATCTGGGCTTCGGCGTAGACGAAGCGAATCCGATGTCAGAGTCGCTGGATCAATGTTGCCGCTGAACTGAATATCGATGCTTTGCGGTGGGTTGTCGGCCACCACCTCGCCTGAGCGAATTGACGTCCCCGTAATCGAAGGCCCGTGTGCGAAACCATCTTGGAATACCAACCGATCGGGCAAGATCCAATCAAAGAATGCTTCATTGCCGCCCGTTTCTTCTTCGTACTGGACTCGGAACGCATACGTTCCCGCGGCTAGCGGATCCGTCGTTATTCCAGGATTCGTTCCAAATTGGAACGTTCCAAAACTGTTGTCGAACAACTCACCATCGTTGGGCTCAAACTCTCCATCGCCATCGAGGTCAACCAAAAGACGAGAGCTATTATTTGAACGAGTCAGAAGTCGAACTCCGTCCTCGGGAATAACCACATAGCCGTCCCACTGCACGGAAAAAGCTTCCCAATCATCATCAAATCCAGATGTGAGCCCCACTTCACTTCGCAAACCAAAATCGTTACGACTAAACGCGATATTTGGATCGACACGCGTCCCAGCGACCGTCTGACTAACACGCCAATCATCGATCGGTTGGTAGTCTCGAAGATTCGAATCGATGTAAGTTCCCGTGACACCCGATTCATCAAGTTGATCCGTGGTGAAAAGGCTCTCCGTCGGCACCGGTGCTGAAACGACGATTCTCTCATCAAGAGCCAATACTGCACCGTTGTCATCAATGATTTCACCGCGAAGACGATAGTCGTTCGAATCAACGATACCCAGCGAATAGAGATTCAAAGTCGCCGCAATCCGAACGTCGAACGATTCGAAATTCGTGTTTAACGGCACAACCGTGTCATCCGCCGTATCGAGAACACCATCGGCTCCAGCGGCGACCAACGAAAAATCATTGGATTGTGTACCCACTAGGTCGATCTGATCAGTTAATCGAAGCGTGATACGTGATCGGCTGTAGGGTCCGCGTTCATAGGTGACATCAAAGACCTCGATGACCGTATCGTCGACTACATCGATGGTGAAGCTAAAGCTGAACTCTCCGCCGGCCGTTCCATCACCGGTTTGCGAAGGGAAGTCGAAACCACCAATCGTTTCTCCATCCAAAAGGTTGCCGAATAGATCAGATACACCCTCGCCAGTGGCCGCGTCACTTCGAAGCGTGACCGTGTAATCATCAGGCGCGAGCGACCCGGACGCCGCCGTCCAGATCAAAGTGGCGTCGAGTGGATTGAAAACGATACTGCCATCCTGAACGCCAGTGTTTTCACCCGTCACGACGACATTCTCTGGTGTCAGCGTCGCCGGATCGAGCTGGTCATTGACGTGCAGTGTGATCTGGTTGGTTGAATCGATTGTCGAACCGGACTCAGGCGTGGCCGCATAGATTCGGGGCGCTGTGTTATCGAATGCTCGCTCCGGCGTGACCTTGAGGCGATAGTCACCAACCGAACCATCGACCGTCAAAACGGTGATTTCGATGGTTTGATCGGTATCGAAAGTGACGTCGATGAATGGATCCACGCTTTCAAAGCCTGAATTCCCATCAATCGCATTGTCAGACTCCGCGATCAAAGCACCACCCAATGTCGAGATCTGCAACGCACTATCGAGCGTGCTTTGAAACTCCGCGGCATCAATGTCAAATCGATACCGTTCACCAGCACGTACATCCAGTGTGTATGCGTCGCTATCATCATCATCGTCGATTTGACCAACGACGATAACGACATCGTTGGTTGGATCGTTCTCGACGATATCGAGAGTGGTAAGCGTGCGATCGAATCGATTGACGCCGGCAATTTCCATCTGGCCATCACCATCGAAATCACCAACGGCAACATCCTCAGGGGCGCTTCCAAGCAGAAGCGTAATGCCCTCGGTGAACGTGTTTGTTCCATCACCTAAAAACAGATGCGAAGCAAAACCTTGGCCGCCGGTCAAAATATCGATATGAGAATCGTCGTTGACATCAGCGACCGTGAGGTTCTCGACGTCGGAACGAACATCGCTGGCGAAGACCAGTCCCATCGTTCCGATACCACCACCGGCACTCGTATCGGTGTCAAAGATTTGAATCTGCCTTGATTCACCCAGTGCAACGACCACCTCGTCTCGGCTGTCTCCGTCGAAATCAGCCGCCTCGACGCTGCGAATTTCCTCGCCAATTGAAATCTCAAAAGTCGTTGCCGAAGTCAAATCACTGGAAAGATCGAGGATCGTGAGAGATCCATCGGCAAAATTGCCAGTCACAATCTCAAGATCACCGTCACCATCAAAATCGCCCGTTGCAATCGAATCAGGTTGCTCACCGGTAGAGAACACACCGCGTGAATCGGTGTAAACCAATTGGTCTTCGTCGCCGGCCAATGCAAAAACTTCGATGCGAGTACGATCCTGCAAACTGGCGATGGCTTCCATTCGACCATCACCATTGAGGTCAGCCATGTGAAGCGAAAAAAGGTTCTGTTGCCCCAAGGAGCTTCTTATGACGTTTCGCCTGAATGTGCCGTCATCGTTTTGTATGAAATAGACCGCCTCGTTGTTGCCCGAATCAATCAATGCATAGTCATCTAGATCGTCACCATCAAAGTCTCCCGATGTGAGCATCTCACGACCGCGCCCGAGATTCTGAAAGTTCTGCACGATCGGTCCGTCAATGAACTGATTCGTGGACCCCAAGAACTGTTGAATAGAATTTGAACCAGGCGTGACGACCACGACGTCATCGATTCCGTCGTTGTTGAAATCGCCAGCGACTATCCCATCAGGCCCAAACTGGGTGTCCGTAATGTCAGTTCGATTGAAATCGATCGCCTGTTCAACAAAGCCGCGGTCAAGTGAAACCGACCCTCCCGGATCCGATTCCTCAGTCTCGCTAACATAAAGGTACTTTCCCGGTTGCAATTTCCAGTCCAGGTAGTCGCGAGCGTCCATGACGAAGCGCCCCGGTCGGCGTGAATCCGTTCCAAGGAAACTAAAGACATCGCCCGTGGGAACGTACTGGGTTGAGCCCACGTAAGACATTAAAGCCCGGACATCGCGGGCGTGAGGCAGACCCACGCCATGGCCAAACTCGTGGTTCAGTGTGGTTGTGCTGTAACCGAACAAGAAATCGACAGACTGCTCATTGGCGGCATTCACAGTGAGTCCCATCTGGGAGCGCACGCCACCTCGCCCAGAGCCAAAACCTCCGGCACCGATGTTTCCGAAATCACCTACACCGCTGCTAACCGACTCTGAGAACTCGCTCGGCGCGTCGGTGATCACGTTCACTTCGAATGGCGAGAAACGTGACTCAAAAACGTTGACGTAGAACTCTTGGCTGGCCTGGTCGCCATACGCGGCTACGCGGTCAAAACCGAGATAACTTTCATTCGAATCAAAATCGATGTAATGCGTCGTGCGATCGCGGTTGAGCGAGAAGTTCGTTTGCTTGGTGGCAACCAACGCGTAGTTGTCGAGGCCTCGAATATCAGTCGGTGTGACCTCCAAAAAGTACTTACCAGGCTGAACGGCATCGATGGTTTCCGTATCTCCTCGTCCATAGAAACTTCCGAAGAAAGATAGGTAATCGATCGACACAAATTGTCCCATCTCGTTGAACAGACGGAACTGTTTTCCACTCGCGGCGGCGTGATCAAAATTGCCGAACTCAAACTCCATGTGAAAGAGATCGTCGATCTCGAATTGGTAGACATGGACATCATCAAGGCTCTCGAAAGAAGCCAAAATGGTCTGTTGGATGGGCTCGGTCGAAAGAGGTGTCGCATCGTCAAAGCTACTACCGGGTGATTCGATCACTAAACCCTCAGGCAATCGACTAGCTGAGATAGCAAAGGGTTCGGGGCCGATACCTTCGGGTGACTCAACCCGAATGTAGTAACGGCCATCTTCGGGGATAATCGCTGTCGCGTCTCCACCATTTCCGGGTGTCGAGATCACATTGCCATCGCCATCAAGGATTTCGATGTCGGGTGCGAAATTCTGCAGCCCGTAAGTCGCGACCGCCAAGGCTTCGCCTTCCTCGGCATCGACGAAAAAGAAGCTTGGACCGGCACCGTTGCCTTGAATACCGGGGGTGAAATTGAGGTTGTTCGCATCCTCAAGTGTGGCGTTATCCCCCTCATCCAAAGGAAGCTCACCAAAGAGCTCAAAGACAAAGAACTCGATGCCATAGGTGTCCTGAAGACCACCGAAGACATTCTCCCCAGTCACTCGAGCGTAAAGCACATCCGTGCCAGACCCACCGGTGAGTACGACATCACGTCCGTCGAATGAAGACGCAACCACATTGCCGTTGATGTCCAAAATCTCGACACCCGGTGGCAATGTATTAGTAAACAGACCTGTATTGGGATCTTCCAGCCGCAGGAACGCCGACTCACCGGGATCTAGGCTAAAGCGAAAGTGATCCACATCAGATGAGTCCGAGATCCGACCCGAGGCAACCTCGCCATCGAGATTGGCTGCCATCAAAGTGGCGTCGGCAAGAACATCATTGGGCTCCACTTCGGCTGCCAGAAGTTGCCGTCGCTCAAGCGTTTCCAAGCGAGGCTTGGAGAAATAGTGCTTGCGAGCGTGCTTTTGGAAGCGATCAGGCTGGATCAACCGAGAAAGTAGTCGGCGGCGCTTGGTTGGCATGGATAGCAAAGACTGGCGATAAAATCGGAATAAAAGCCCCTATCCTAACAGTGCGAACATCCGAATCCCAGCAAAATTGGCGTTCGGTACGCATTGAAACGATTGGGCGAGATTTAACCCGGCCTGTGGGCGCAGGTGCTGGAGACGGCGGGGAATCTGTGAGCCTGTCGCCGTCTAGAAATTAGGGTGCGTCGAGGTTTGTCCGCTTTTACTCATGGATCCGCTTCGATGATTCACCTACCGCTCCTATCTCGTATTGTGCTTTCGAGCACGTTTGCATTTGGCTTGATCGCCATCTCGCACGCGCAGCAGCCCGCCGCACCTTTGAAAGCCGCAGACGAAGTGTTGCCTGTTGCGACACCTCAAAAACCCAAGAAGGAGAAGTCCGAACAGAACACTGCTGAGGCCAAACCTAAGAAGCCTGAGGCACGTCCTCTCAGTGTCACCGTCGATCTGATCAGTACGACTCGGATCGAAGGCACGCTTACCGATGCAACCACCATCGAGATGCAAACCGCCTTCGGTGCAGCCAGCATCCCGCTTTCCGAGGTCGCCGGCATTCGCTTCGCCTCTGCTGACAACGCTTCGACCACCATCGTGATGCTCAACGGCGACTCGATCACAGGTGCAACTGACGTCAAACTTGTCACCGTCGAAACCGCTTGGGGCTCAGCATCCATCAACGGTAGTAACATTGCCTCGTTGCTCTTTGTTCCCGGGTTGCAATGGTCAGCCGGCGAAGGCCTCAACGGCAAGCGTTGGGGTTTGGCTGATAAATCCAAAGAAAGCAGTGCATCAAGCACAAGCAGCTCAACCTCCAGTAGCTCGTCAACGACGAGTTCATCGAACGTTAGTTCGAAGCCTACTAGTTCACGGGGTAGCAGCTCGCTATCGACGGGGACACCGATCAATAGCTTCCCTTCGACGTTCTCGGGCAGCCGAATTATTCGGGGGAATTAGTCAGCCGCTAAGGCTAGCTCTCGCGGAGGGGATTGGCATCTATACAACTCACTTCACCCTCCTTGGGGAGGGTCGATGCCAAGGAACGAGGCTTCAGGGAGTGGGTTAATTGGGACCAAAGCCTACCAAGTTCGCCGAAAACCCCTCTCCGCGTCTTCGCAAGCTCCTCCGCGACCCTCCCAAGGGAGGGTAAATGGCTGAATCAAACTAGCGTAGGTACCAACGCCCGGAGGGAGAGTGTCTTGCTTACCGGTTCGCCTACCGCCACGGGTTGCATCGTTACGGCCCGACCAAACGAAATGTCGATTTTGGCTCATCAATTCGTTGTACGACGATGGCTGTGATCTAGGATCGAAGTAGCACGCGGGGGGACCGGCGATTCCGGTGGGGGGCAAGATCACCGCACGGGACGCCAACGACCAATTTCTCTTCTTTGTTTACAACTGGAGTTCTCTCACTGTGAAATGGATCGCCCGTTTCTTCTACGCATCGGCATTTATGCTGATGACCACCGGGGTCACCTCGGCTGGTGAATGTGAATGCAGTGCCTGCGCCACTGGCGCCGGTGACTGCGCTGGCTCGGCAGTTGCTGGTGTGGTTGATGGCGGTTCCGTCGTCGGCGACGCTTGCGCGCCCGCGGTCAGCTACGAAACCCGAACGGTCATGCGTTCGCAATACGTCACCGAGACCCGCGAGGTCCCCGTGACGACCTATCAAAGCGAAACCCGAACTCGGATGCGAAGCGTCACCAAGCGCGTCGCACGAGTCGAAGCTCGCGAACAAACCTACACCGTCAATGTTCCTCAAACGCAAACGCGTACCGAGACCTATGACGTGCGGGTTTGTGTTCCTTACACCGAGGAACAGGAATACACCGTACAGGTGCCTGTGACGACTGAGGTGGAGCAATCGTACCAAGTGTGCGTGCCCTACACCGAAGAAATCGCTCAGGAGTACACCGTGCAAGTGCCGGTCACCGATCAGGTTGAGCAAAGCTACACCGTTAGCGTGCCCTACACCGAGACGGCGACTCAAACCTACACGGTCAACGTTCCTTACACCGAGCAAGTTCAACAGAACTACACGGTTCAGGTTCCTGTGACGCAGAGTCGAACCGAAGAGTATCAGGTTTGCGTGCCTTACACTGAGAATGTCGAACAAACCTACACCGTTCAGGTGCCTGTCACGACGACTCAAACCCAATCGTATACCGTTCAGGTGCCTTACACCGAGACGATCGAGCAAACCTACTCGGTTCGCGTTCCTTACCAAGAAACGATGACGCAAACTTACAACGTCACCGTTCCTTACACGGAAACCGTTCAGCAAAGCTACAGCGTGAGCGTGCCTTACACTGAAGCCATCGAACAAACTTACCAAGTTCGCGTTCCTTACACCGAACAGGTCGCTCAGACCTACACCGTTCGCGTGCCATACCAAGAAGAGCGTACAGCTTATCGAACCGTGACTCGTCGCGTCCCCGTGACGACAATGCGAACGGTAACTCGTGACGCCGGCAGCTATCAAACCGTTCCTTACACCGTGACTGTCAATCCAGCCGGCTCGGGAGTCATCGGTAGTGGCGGTCGCCGCGGCCTTCTAGGCGGCTTGTTTGGCGGACTTCTCGCTGGAAAGCATGGTTGCGGCTCGTCCTGCGACCCATGCGATCAATGTGCGGTCGCAACCGGTGGATGCGAAGCGGACCCCTGCGGCAGTGCAGATCCATGTGCTCCCGCGTGCCCGGTTACCAAAACCTGCTACAAGAAGGTCTGGTGCCCCAATATCATCTCTGAGGAAGTGCCATGCACGACCTACCAAACTCAGTGTGAGCAGGTTCCTTACACCTACACGGTGACCAAGTACAACTGTGAGACCCAAACCCGCATGGTTCCGGTCACTCGTTGTCGCATGGAAAGCCGCACGCGAACGGTCAACGTGACCAAGTATCGTAGCGAACAACGTGTTCGTGACGTTCCGGTCCGCAAGTGCCGAACTGAGCAACGAACCCGTGACTATACGGTTTGCAAGTACCGCACCGAACAACGCGTTCGCCAGGTACCCGTTCGTCGCTGCCGCACGGAAACTCGCACCCGCGAGGTTCCTGTAACGACGATGACGACTCAAACCCGTACTCGCACCGTTCCGGTCACCAAGACTCGTATGGAAACTCGCACCCGCGAAGTTCCTTACACCGTCATGACCACTGAACAGCGAACTCGCACTGTCAACGTTCAGCGTTGTCGCCAAGAGACTCGCGAGCGTCAGTACAACGTGACCAAGTATCGCAACGAGACTCGTACGCGTACCGTTCCGGTTACTCGAATGACGACCGAGACTCGTACTCGAAACGTCACGGTCAACAAGACTCGTATGGAAACCCGCACCCGCATGGTTCCCCAGACGACGATGACCACCGAGACTCGCACTCGCACTGTGAACAAGACTCGCATGGAAACGCAACAGCGTAGCCGTGAAGTGTCTTACACGGTCAACGTGCCTGAGCAGCGTACTCGCACCTACAACGTGACTGTCTATGACAATGTCACCGAAGAAGTGCCTGAGACTTACACGGTTTGCGTGCCGGTTCAGTCGACAAAGACGGTTGAGGTTCGCGTTTGCAAGCCTGTTGCTGTTGAAGTCCAAGTGCCTGTTTACGGCGCCGTGGCTGCTCCAGTCGAAGTTGCACCTGCTACGGGTGCTGGTTGCACGAACTGCAACTGATCGTCATTGACTAGTGGAGCCCGCCAGGGTTCCAACAAATGATTCGAAAGCCCTTCCGCTTCGGCGGGAGGGCTTTTTTATTTGACATTTCGAATCCCTAGACGGCATGTCGCTTTAATGACATCCGTGAAATCAATGATCAGCCGCGGTGCGCTAGCACCCGGTTACGGTTTGGAACCGGACGCTATCGCGTTGCGGCTTATTAAATCGACAGGCCGTAGACGACTTCAGTTCAAAT
>JBCCKZ010000006.1:0-27036 GCA_039027135.1 Planctomycetota bacterium | reverse complement strand
GGATGAATGGGAAATCGGCGAGGTTCCTGGCAAGCCGTATGCGACTACTGATAACGATGTCTGATTCGGGGCCCGTTCCCGCCAACCATTGTCCCGGTTGGCTTACGAAACCTTCTACGTCGTTCTCTTTCTTCATTCGGACTCAGCGTCCCCAGCCGCGGTGGCATCTTGCTCAATCGCAAGCAACTGATCACGAATGATTCCAGCTTTCTCGTAGTCCTCTCGTTCGATGGCGTCCTCCATGTCACGCCGCAATCGAATCATTTCGCCTTGGATATCAGAGGTCTGTGCGGCGCGGCGGGGGCGTTTTCCAACGTGCTCCAGAGCGTTGTGGATGTTTTTTAACAGTGGCTCTAAGTCGCTCGCAAAATGTTGATAGTCAAAAGGGCAACCAAGCCTTCCGGTCGAACGAAACTCAAAAAAGCTGATTCCGCAAACCGGGCATTCTTTTTGATCGAGCTCCTTGAGGTCTTCTTTAGCCTGGCCAAGATTGAATTGCTTGGCGATGGCCCCCGCGATGGACGCGGTTGGCGAAGACTCTTCCTTTTGCAAAAAACTGCGAGCGTGTTCCTCGCACAAATGAAGCACGGTGGGACCGGTAGGTTGGGTCAATTCCGTGATGTGGAATGTCGCCGGCTTCTCGCAATATTGGCACTTCATCGATAATGGATTGGTTTGGCGACGGTGGACGCGGATTCTATCGCGGCCCCCTAGGGTGTCAATTCACTACGTATTTTCTATCGTACGGGCGCCCTTACGAAGCGATTCGAGGGAATTGAGGTCTGAAAATCGAACCGTGTCGAATCATACAAACCAAGCCAGGACAATTGTGGAGCAACAAATCGGCGAATCGATCGAAAGTCGTATCCAGCTAGCACGCGAGTTCGATTTTGTCCCCGTCCACCGAAGATTGCTCTCGGATACGCTGACGCCGGTGACTGCGTTTCGTCTGCTTGACGATGGCGGTCCGGGCTGTCTCTTTGAGAGTGTGATCGGTGGCGAGAAAGTTGGACGCTACAGCATTCTGGCCAGTAAGCCTTTGGCGAGGTTTTGGTCGAAGGGACGCGATTATTTCTATCGGGAGATCAAGGCGGACACGGAGCAGATTCAAGGTCAAGCCGATGATCCGTTGAGCATCTTCCGGGGACATCTCGCTTTTCGCGTTGCCCCGCTAGCGGATCTGCCACCATTTATCGGTGGGGCCATAGGATACGCGGGATACGATACAGTTCGCTATGTCGAAAAATTGCCAGAGTCGTCCGTCAACGACCGAGATTTGCCCGATTTGGATTTCGGCTTTTATCACACGCTTTGCGTTTTTGATAACGTCGGTAAAACAATCACGGTCGTGCATCTTGCCGATTGCCGTGGGATATCTGATCAAACCGAAGCGACTGAGATTCAAGAGATTCTGTCGGACGCCAGAACTAAAGTTGATCAAACGATCGAGCAGCTTTCTCATCCCGAGGTCGTTACAGCGCCTGAAACCTGGGATGTCGAAAAGTGGAACGAGGCGATCGCGGAAAGTCCTCTTCGGGTCACATCGAACATGTCGCAAGAGACGTTCGAGGACGCGGTTCGCTCGTGTGTTGAGTACATTCGCGCCGGTGACATATTTCAGGTGGTTCCTTCGCAACGAATGGAGATTGAATCGGACATTGATCCGCTTGAAATCTATCGCAGTCTTCGAGTGGTGAATCCCTCTCCGTTCATGTTTTACGTTCGGACTCCCAACTGTGTCTTGGTCGGGTGTTCGCCGGAAGTCATGGTGAGGGTAGCCGACAAAGCGGTGACGGTTCGCCCCTTGGCCGGGACGCGACCTCGAGGAGCAACCGAGGCCGAGGATCGTGAACTTGAACGCGAGCTTCTAGCTGATCCTAAGGAAAGAGCTGAGCACGTGATGCTCGTTGACTTGGGCCGCAATGACGTTGGCCGCGTTGCCCGGTATGGCACGATCTCGCTTACCGAGGTGATGATTGTTGAACGGTACAGTCACGTGATGCACATCAGTAGTGAGGTCCAGGGGCAGCTACGTGATGGACTTGATGCCTTTGATGCGCTCAAAGCCGCGCTGCCCGCCGGTACCGTTTCCGGTGCACCGAAAGTTCGAGCGATGGAAGTCATCGATGAGATTGAACCGCATCGCCGAGGTCCCTATGGCGGTGCGGTTGGCTATATCGATTACCGAGGAAATATGGACACTTGCATCGCTCTGCGAACGATGGTGATTGCGGACGGCAAAATCCATGTTCAAGCGGGTTGCGGTGTGGTCGCGGATAGTGATCCCACGACCGAATACCAAGAAACGGTCAACAAGGCGGCCGCGATGATTCGCGCCGTACAATTAACTCACCAACGTCTTCAAGGCTGATAGCGAGACGCCAGAACGTGGGTGGCCAGGTGGTCGCGATCCGATGGCTACCTGCCTGATCGGATAATGCCCGGACTCAGACTCGCTTCGAAAAGCTAATCGATCGCCCGCGCAAATCGCTCGTGAAGACGTTTGCCCAATTGAGTGGCGATTCCTTGCATTTCTGGTTGATCGACGACGTTTTCCGTTTCAAGTTGCCCCGGGGTGTCATCTCCACGATGATCATAGAGCTCTCGAAAGGCGACTACGCTTTTTTTGTTCGTCCATTCGGTGTATCGGAATCCTGCCGTGCGAATCGAGTGCCCAACCAATCCGCGATTGCGTCTCATTTCGCTGCAGGCGGCATCATGGTGTTTGGCGTTTGAGTCAATGAGCAACTTTGCAAAGCTCTGTCCCTCCAGGTGTTCGGGCTGGGGGAGCTCCGACAACTCGCAAAGTGTGGGATAGAGATCCATTAGCTCCACCACTTTGTCGACGCTTTGAATCTTCGCTGTAGTGTTCTTTGGAGCTCGAATGATCAATGGAGTTCGAGTACTGATTTCATAGTTGCTGTGCTTGTGTCCCCAGGAATCGTACTCGCCCATCTGATAACCATGATCTCCCATCAGAATCACGATGGTGTTATCAGCTAAACTGTTTTCCTCCAGTGTCTTGACTAGCCTTCCCACGCACTGGTCGACGTAGCTGATGCAAGCGAGATAGGCCTGGAGGTACCTTTTCAGGAATGCTCTGTCTATCGTCTCAAAAGGAGGCATCTCAAAGTAGTTCTTGACGATGCCTTCACTCACCGTCCACCGCCAAGAGTTAACGGGGACATCGCGAAAGCTCGGTAGAGTAATCTGGTTCGGTTCGTAGATATCCCAAAATCGCTTGGGGGCATTGAATGGCAGGTGAGGCCTGAAAAACCCGACTGCCGCGAAGAATGGCTGGTCGGTTCCTGCTCTTGAATGCAGAAAGTCGATCGCGACATCTGTCGTCTGACCATCTTGCATTTGGTTGTCAGCCACGTCGCTGTCGTCCCATGTGCGAGCTCGAGGCCAATCGTGCGGGTGCTCAAACGCTTTCCCAGAGTCTCTAGCCGCCGCGATGAGTCGTTCCCGCAAAACGGTTTGTGCGGGGCCCCAAACGGGAACTGTAGGCAAGTAGTGAGGCTGGCTCCACGAGTGCGGGTCATTCTCGTTACCCAACATGGATTCGGCGTAGATGTGATAGATCTTCCCAAAGCCAACTGAATCGTAGTCGTGATTCTTGAAGTGTTGGGGAAGTGTGACGATATCGGGCAAGGCCGATCGGAGGCTGGTTCCAAATCCCGTCAATCCTGTTGTCGCGGGCCGCATGCCGCTGAGGAAAGAGTTCCTCGAAGGGCTGCACACGGCGCTTTGCGCGAACGCGAGATTGAACCTGGTCGCAGTCTTGGCAAACGCGTCGATGTGGGGTGTCTTGACAATCTTGTCGCCGTAACAGCCCAGCTGTGGACGAAGGTCGTCGGCGATAATCAAAAGAATGTTGGGATGACTCGATTCGGCTGCAAAGCCAAACCTGGCAAAACTCCAGGCGAGCAATGCGGCAATCACGAAGAGACCAAGACGGATGTTGTCTACAAATCGAAACGAATCAGGCATCAGGCTTTCACTTCATTGATGGAGGATCCTGTTTTTTCCAGGTCAAGGAGGTTTTGTACTGTGACTTCGGCGATCGCCGACATCGCTTCCGAAGTAAAGAAAGCTTGATGTCCCGTGATCAGCACATTGGGGAAAGTCTGCAAACGCGATAGGGTATCATCAGCGATCACCCGGTCAGATAAATCTTCGAAGAAGAGATCGCCTTCTTCTTCATAGACATCTAAGGCAAGGTAGCCGATCTGACCGGTTTTAAGTCCTGCGATCACCGCCGACGTGTCGATCACCGCACCGCGCGAAGTATTAACGATCATCACACCTCGTTTCATCTTCGCGATCGAAGATTCGTCGATCAGGTGATGGGTTTGAGGAACGAGTGGACAGTGCAGCGAGATGATGTCGGACGAAGAGAACAGCTCTTCCAAACTCACATAACGCACACCGATTTCCTCGCACTCCGGATTCACCGCTACATCATACGCTAAGACATCACAGCCGAATCCCTTCATCAGACGACTGAATTCCAATCCAATTTTGCCAGTGCCAACCACTCCAATGGTGCGGCCGTGGAGATCAAAGCCGAGCAGCCCGTGCAATGCGAAATTGCCATCGCGTACTCGGGTGTAGGCGCGATGAATGTGTCGATTAAGGGATAGGATCAAGGCAACCGTATGCTCGGCAACCGCATGTGGAGAATAAGCTGGCACACGTACGATTGGAATTCCAGCGGCCTGCGCGGCACCAACGTCGACGTTGTTGAATCCCGCGCATCGCAGTGCGATGAATCGAACTCCCAAACGCGATAGCTCGGCAATCGTCTCCTGGCTGACATCGTCATTGACGAAAACACAGACCGCATCCTGCCCCTCGGCGAGTCTTGCAGTCGATGGAGTGAGCTTGATTTCGTGATAAGTGATTCCAACGTCGAGTGCAGCTGTCGCAGCATCAAAGAAACACTGGTCATACGATTTGGTACTAAACAAGGCGACTTTCATAGCTCATTATCATTTGATTGATGGGGTTCAATTCGCGTTATTTCCGGGCCATACAATTGCGTTCCAAGAAGCTCCTGAGACCGCTTGCTGAGGGGGACGTGATCGCCATCAATACCACGGCCGCCAAAGCGAAGATCAAATTGATCGCGTTATGGCCGATGAAGCTGAGCACGATATTGACTACGGCGCCGCCCTCTAGCACAACGCCCTGAATCATCTTGCCAGTCTGCCAAATGGTTACTGAATCCTGCATCGTCGCGGGGATTACTTCGAGCTCTTCGCCATGTCGAAGTTTCCTCGCAACCTCTTCGTCGATGATTTGGCTTGCCTGTGAGCTCATGACACCGGGCACGACAAAAGAGGCAACTGCCGTGGCCACAAACAGGCCGCCACCTATGCCGCCGAATAGCAAATCGATCTCGGCTTCCTGGTCATTCTGCATTGCCATGAATAACATGACACCACCAATGGTAGTCGTTCCCATTATCAGGGCCGCACGGATGATCAAGCTGGTTTGAATGACGCTACTGAACTTCATGGAGGCAACTTGTTTTTGGGCGTATCGAGGGTTTAGACGCACTGCCAATTATGGAGAGTAATCCGACTGATTGGCATAACCCGAATTCCTGATTCTTTGGAGTCACGGAATCTCCATTGGCGTCGAAGGGATGGGCGGTTTTCGCGACCAAGACTTTTGTGCTTTGTATTCCTTGGAATTCCAGAACGACACGCTCGATGATCACGCAAAACCAAGCCAACACCTTTCTTGAGTCGCCCGAAGAGAGAATAGCCGTCACTGGATTGAATATGATGGCCGATGAAGCGAAGACACGAGATACTCTGCCAACGCCGCAGACTCTTCGCATCGACGATGAGGTGATTTCGATGTTGCGTTGCCCGACGTGCCAAGATCGCCTTGATCGGAATGAGAAAGAATTTTTCTGCGGGAGTGGATGTGGGCTGACATTCCCGATCGCCCAAGGCGTTCCCGTTGTGGTCGACCCGGCGAAGAGTCTCTTTGATTTGGAGATCTTCGTCGAACAGCAGCCAACGTTTTTCCGACCCGTTTCACCTTGGAGAGAGAGACTAAGTCGTTGGATTCCCGACCTCTCCCGTAATATTGCTGCCGCTGATGTCTATGAAGACATGCGCGATCGGTTGAACAGTCTGGGGCGAAAAGCCAACGTGCTGGTTGTGGGCGGCGGCGTGACCGGCGGTGGAATGGAGTGCCTGCTTGATCAACCAAATATCCGCTTGATCGAAACGGATGCTGCCGTCGCACCGAGAACGCAGTTGATTTGTGATGGACATGACTTGCCATTTGCCGACGAGTCGATGGATGGCGTGATCGTTCAGGCAGTGCTTGAACACGTGGTGGATCCCCATCGTTGTGTTGAGGAGATCTTTCGCGTGCTCAAGCCTTCAGGCTTGGTTTACTCCGATACGCCTTTCATGCAACAGGTCCATGGTAGGCAGTTCGATTTCACACGTTTCACGCGTTTAGGACATCGAAGACTATTCCGGCAATTCGATGCGATTCGAGAGGGAATCACTTGTGGACCGGCGATGGCGTTGGCTTGGAACTATCGATATTTCCTGATGAGTGTTTGTGATCATCCAAAGTACCGCGCGTTGGCATCTGCTTTCGCTCGGTGTACCGCGTGGCCGCTGCTTTGGGTTGATCCATTCCTGGCTAAGAGTGCTGCCGCAAACGACGCGGCTTCGGCTTTCTTTTTCCTCGGCAAGAAATCCGAGCGAGTTCTCAGTGATCGAGAGCTCGTGCGTCAGTACGTTGGTGGCCAATAGTCGCGATCAAACGGTCTGTTCATGAATCATCGTATCGACGATTGAAACCGCCATTCACGTTCAGTGTCTGACCGGTCAAGAATGTGTTGGCGGGATTGGCAGCGTAAGCGATCGTTTCAGCAACATCTTCAGGCCGGCCCCATCTCTTCATTAAGGCTTGTTGGCGAGCACGCTTGTCCCAGTACCCTTCGGTCGTCTCACCCCAGGCTGTCTGGATCCAGCCCGGCGCGACACAATTGATTCGAATCTCCGGTGCGTGTTCTTGCGCCATCGAATGAGCGAAAGCCATGACCGCGGCTTTGATTGGCCCGAACATCTGGCCGGCGTCACCCTCCATGCCGTGATTCGCTTGATCCCATCCGATGAAGACCATTGACTTTGGAATTGCGGTCGAGTCTGAAGAAGCCTTGGAGCCTGCCTGTCTCATCCTGGCAGCTGCCTTGCGGCTAAGGTCGATTGTGCCAGCCACGTCAACATTCCACAGCCGGTGAAGTTT
Organism: Planctomycetota bacterium; assembly: GCA_039027135.1. Taxonomy (GTDB): domain Bacteria; phylum Planctomycetota; class Planctomycetia; order Pirellulales; family Pirellulaceae; genus Rubripirellula. The sequence goes on along the minus strand of JBCCKZ010000006.1, from coordinate 19,749 downwards.
CTGCTCGAAGGATTGCTCGGCAGCCTCACCCGTCAGTACGTCAGCACCGGCGTTGTTGATCCAGACATCGACTTCACCAGCTCCAAACACCGCATCGATGAACCGATCTCTTTCTACACCTAGGCCGAAATCAGCCTGGATGATTTTGGTTTTGATAACTGGCCCAAGCTCCTGGAGCAGACTCTGGGTTTTCTTGATTCCGGTTTCATTCGATCGATAGTGCAGAACAAGGTTTCGGCAGCCTCGTCGTCCGAACTCAATCGCGGTGGACTGGCCAATGCCCGAGGAGGCGCCTGTGATCACGGCTCGGCAACTATTCCACTGAGGCATGCTTCCGGGTGATTCAGCCATTTTTGATGGTTCGATTTGTGTTGGGATTGGTTTTCGTTAACTGGCAAAACGATGCCAAACTAGTTTGCTTGCAGATTTGCGGTTTAAATCGAACCCGCTAAGGGTAGATGATTGGCCCCAGTGCTGCTTTCTGGGGAGATTAGGCCGCTTCTGTCGTGGGTTTGGAGTGATGCTAGGTCTGCTCGAGTGCGTCAGTGGAGCGACATTCGTTGCGACACTCTAGAGCCCTCGGTCTTGCCGATGTCGGGCATCGCCAGCTAGGCTGCCCGGGTAAAAACCGATTCAAATCGCCCATTTCGCCCACACGAACGCGGTCCCGATCGACGTATGACTGAAACGAAAGCCGTAGCCCAAGCCGAAGTCGCTCAAAATCTTGGCGAAGTCGAAACCTCTGTTCCACCGGTCGATCTCGATGCCGCCGAAACACAGGAGTGGCTCTCATCGCTCGACTATGTCCTCAGAAGCAAGGGCCCCGAGCGGGTCCAATTCCTTATCGAGCAGCTCCGTGACAGGGCGGCCGAAGAGGGGATTCAGTGCACTGGCGACACCACGACGCCCTACCTGAATACGATCCCCGTTAACGAGCAGCCTGCCTTTCCAGGCAATCGCGAGCTTGAGAGACGAATCAAATCCATCGTTCGCTGGAACGCGATGGCGATGGTCGTGCGGGCGAATAAACGCCCCGGAGGCGTGGGTGGTCACATCAGCACGTTCGCCTCGTCAGCGACGCTCTACGAAGTTGCCTTCAACCACTTCTTCAGCGGCCGCGGCGAAGATGGCTACAGCGGCGATACCGTCTATTTCCAGGGACACGCTTCGCCGGGGATGTACAGTCGCGCGTTCCTTGAGGGCCGATTGACCGAAGAGAACCTTGTCAATTTCCGACACGAACTTCGTGACGTACCCGGGCTGTCGTCCTATCCGCACCCGTGGCTGATGCCTGGCTTCTGGGAGTACCCGACCGTCTCGATGGGGCTTGGGCCGATCATGGCGATTTACCAGGCTCGATTCAACGAATACATGCGAGATCGAGGTATCAAAGATACCTCCGGCCAAAAAGTTTGGGCATTCTTGGGCGATGGTGAATGTGATGAGCCCGAAACCCTTGGCGCGATCGGCCTGGCAGCCCGCGAGAAGCTCGACAATTTAATCTTTGTTATCAATTGCAACCTCCAGCGTTTGGACGGGCCCGTTCGAGGAAATGGCAAGATCATCCAAGAGCTTGAGGGCATCTTCCGTGGTGCCGGTTGGAATGTGATCAAGGTCATCTGGGGCGATGATTGGGATCAGTTACTCGCCAAAGACGAATCTGGCTTGCTGGTCAAGCGAATGGGCGAGGTCGTTGACGGTCAGTACCAAAAATACACAGGCATGCCGGGCAGCTACATTCGCGAGCACTTCTTTGGCAAATACCCGCAACTTCTCAAGCTTGTTGAGAATTACAGCGATGAAAAGCTTGAGAAAATGAATCGTGGCGGCCACGATCCTGAGAAGGTCTATGCGGCCTACAAACAAGCCGTCGAGATGAATAACGAGAAGCCGACGGTCGTGCTCGCGAAGACGATCAAGGGGTACGGCTTAGGCGAGGCAGGCGAAGGCCGCATGATCGCCCACAACCAAAAGAAAATGAACGAGGAGGAATTACTCGCGTTCCGCACGCGGTTCTCGATTCCCATTAGTGATGAAGAAGTCGCTAACGCACCGTTCTATCGACCAACCGAGAACAGTCCCGAAGTTCGCTACCTCAAAGAGCGTCGCGAGGCTCTAGGTGGCTATGTTCCGAGTCGACCCACCGAGCATCCGACTCTTGAAGTCCCTTCGCTCGACGAAATGCGAAAGGTCATCAAGAAGCTCGAGAACAAAGAAATCAGCACCACGTTTGCTGTTGTTCAAACGCTGATTGCGTTGTGCCGAGATAAGAAGATTGGCAAGAATATGGTGCCGATTGTTCCTGATGAGAGTCGTACTTTCGGAATGGAAGGCATGTTCCGACAATTTGGCATCTACGCTCATGCCGGGCAGCTTTATGAGCCCGTCGACTCAGACCAAATCACTTTTTACAAGGAAGCTCAAGATGGGCAGATCCTAGAAGAAGGAATCACGGAAGCCGGTTCGATGTCGTCGTTCAACGCTGCTGGTACTGCCTACAGCAAGCACGGCGTCAACATGATTCCGTTCTACATCTACTACAGCATGTTTGGTTTCCAGCGCGTGGGTGATTTGATATGGGCCGCCGCTGACATGAGGGCGAAGGGTTTTCTCGTCGGTGGAACGGCAGGTCGAACCACACTTAACGGAGAAGGCTTACAGCACCAAGACGGGCATAGTCTGGTCAACGCCATCGCGTTCCCGACTGTGCGAGCCTACGACCCGGCGTTCGCTTACGAAGTCGTGGTGATCGTTCAGGACGGCCTCCAGAAGATGTTCGCTGAAGGCGAACAGTGTATGTATTACCTGATGTCAGAGAATGATGCTTACATGCATCCCGAGATGCCTGAAGGTTGCGAAGAAGGCATTGTCAAGGGAATGTACAAGTTCCGTGGCCAAGACGTTGAAAACGAAAAAGTGCGGGTGCAGTTGTTTGGTAGCGGCGCGATTTTGAATTCCGTCTTGAAGGCTCAAGAAATCTTGGCCGAGAAATATCAAATCGCGAGTGACGTGTGGAGTGTTACTAGTTACACCGAACTGCGTCGCGAAGCTGGGGATTGTCAACGATGGAATATGCTTCATCCGACTGAGACTCCTCGAAAGAGTTACCTCGAAGAACAGTTGGAGGGGCTTGAAGGTCCATTCATCAGCGCATCCGACTACATACGCGCTCTAGGTGAACAACTCACACCATTCATTCCAGGCGACTATTTTGTTCTTGGTACTGACGGCATGGGGCGTAGCGAAACACGAGATGTGCTTCGTCGGCACTTTGAGGTTGATGCGGAGTCCATTGTCATCGCAACCCTTTGGCGGTTGAGCCACACTTCTGATGACTTCACGGCTCAAGACGTGGCCGACGCCATCAAAGACCTCGATTACGATCCCGAAAAGGTTAATCCTTATTTCGCGTAGCAACGCGCACGAACTGAAAAGCAACTATGACCGAAGTCAAACTTCCTGAACTTGGTGACGGCATCGAATCCGGTGATGTCCTCGAAATATTTGTAGCCGTGGGTGATGTGATCACCGAAGGCCAAGACATCATCGAAATGGAAACGGATAAGGCCACCGTACCCGTGCCTTCTTCATCCGCCGGGAAGGTCACCAAGATTCTGGTGAGTGAAGGTGATACGGTTGAGATTGGCGGTGGTCTCCTTGAGGTAGAGGCTGCCGAGGGTGCTGGAAGTGAGCCGACGCCGGCCGAGCCAGAACCTGTGGCGGAAACGCCGCCACCAGCTCCTGAGCCAACTCCAACGCCTGTTGCTGCGCCGGCTAGTCCGCCTCCCGCTCCCGCGGCACCGCCACCAGTAGCTCCTCCTGCGGTGCAGCCAGCCGCTCCACCGCCCTCCCCCGCTCCCCCGGCGGTTGCTGCCGTCGCAACGACTTCGCCTGGCGAAATAGCAGCGGGCCCCGCGATGCGTCGCTTGGCGCGAGAAGTCGGTGTTGACCTTGGACGCGTTCAGGGAAGTGGCGAAGGTGGACGCATCACTCGTGAAGACATCTTGGCCGTCGTTCGTGCAGCTAACACGGGCGGCGCGGCAACGCTGGCTGTTTCCTCGCCTAGCTCTTCATCCGCGGCGGTTGCCTCGCCTGTACTGGCGGTCACCACAAACCCCGATTCAGCCGATTTGCCAGGAACGGCCGCGACAGATGATATCGGTCCGATTCGCGTTGAAAGAATGAGTCGCGTTCGAAAAACGATTTCGGCTCAAATGCATGCCTCTTGGTCAACCGTACCGAGAGTAACCAACTTTGACGACGCGGATATCACCGACCTCGAGGCGCTCCGGAAGAGCAGCAAAGAGGATTACGCGGCTCAAGGTCTTAAGCTCACCACGATGCCCTTCTTGGTGAAGGCCGTGGCAACCGCATTGCGGCATCATCCGGCGATCAACGCGATTGTTGATCAGCAGAACGAACAGATCATTTACAAGGACTACGTGAATGTTGGAATTGCTGTGGACACTGAGGACGGCCTGAAAGTGCCCGTGCTTCGCAACACTGATCACATGGGAATCCCTCAGGTCGCTCGAGCGATCGCCGAAGTGGCTGCGAAGAGTCGTGGTGGTGGTTTGAAGCTTGACGACATGCGAGGTGGCACTTTCACCATCAGCAACTTGGGAGCTATTGGCGGGCAGTACAGCACGCCGATAGTTAATATCCCCGAGGTAGCAATCTTGCTCGTTGGGCGAAGTCGAAAGTTGCCGGTCGTGATGCCCGATGATTCCATTCAGCCTCGTTTGATGATGCCGCTCTCGCTTTCGTACGATCACCGTTTGGTTGACGGCGGAACGGCTGCACGATTCCTCAACGACGTCATTGGATATCTAGAAGCACCTAGTCGGTTGCTTCTGGCGTTGTAGTGATTTGCAAGCCGAGGCTTCGCTTCGCTCCTCCCATTCGGCTCAGACATTCGCTGAGATCTTGGGACGCGAGCGTCTAAAAAGCTTGAAAGTAAGCGGCCAGCCTTGGCTAGACTTCAACAAAAGCAAGTGGCTGATCGGCATTGACGTCATCAACGGTGATGGCAAGCTCGCCATCTAGTAGTCGCTTGAATGTCTTCCCCACGACTTCGCCACGCCAACCCTTCAGGAGCGCGGGGATTGACTCTTGCTTGCGGTTCCCCAACTCATAAGCGATTAACGCTTTGACATCCTCCGAGTTGCCGACGATGGCAGGCGCCAACTTGTGCTGGCGAGAAATGCAGGCAATCGAGGTTGAAAGGAACTGCGAGAGCATCGGGGTTATATTTGCTCTCGAAGACCTTAGCCTTTTGGGGAGTTCACTCTCGGGCGTGTCCAAGGCCACCTGGATCGCATCGGCAATATTGGGAATCTGGTCTGCCGTGCCCTTTCGTTCCATTCCGCGAACATTCCGGATCTTGGCGGGGTCTGCCGTGCTTTTCTTCGCCAATTCGACCATCAAGTCATCGCGTAGGATTCTCCTTGCGATGCGATCACGCTGTTTTGCTCGATCCTCGCGCCATAACCAGATCTGTCTTAAGCATTCAAGCTGCCTTGGCTGAAAGCCAGATGTGCCACCCATTTTTCGCCAACGTTCGCCGGTATCGTGCTCAATCACCCGATCAACGAACTGCTTTGCTTCCTCTTCGTACCACTCCGTTCGATTCATCTTCTCAAGGCGTCCTCGAAGATGGTCGTGCATTGCCTTCAGTTCAGTGACATCCGAGAGAGCGTATCGCACCTGGTCCGTGCTTAGAGGACGCCGATTCCAGTTCGTGCGTGTCTCTCCTTTGGGAAGCGTCTTGCCCACAATGCGATGAACCAGATTTCCAAGCGAAGCGGGGTATTCAATTCCAACGAAGCCCGCAGCGAGCTGGGTATCGAACAAATTCTCGATAGGATGACCACCATAGCGGTGCGCGAAACGAATCTCTTCTCGAGCCGCGTGGGCGATCACAACTGCATTGGTATCGGTGAGGACTTCCCAAAAGGGTGACGAGTCGAGTCTCTTGACAACTGGATCGATGATCGCAAGGCCTTCGTCTGTCGCAACCTGAATAAGCGACAACTGAGGCCGATAGGTATCCTCTGACACAAACTCGGTGTCGAAGGCGATCCATTCGGCTTCCTCGAGTCGGTCGCAATACCGATCGAGTTCTTGTGGAGATTCGATGTTTAGGTGTCGTGGCATGAATGTGAATCCTCTGACATCATGATCAATGCCACGGAAAAACGCCCTCAAAATGAAAGAATGATGAGTGTACCTCAAACAGTATCGAAACAGGAGCTGTTGATCAGTCTGCGTGATTTGAGCGAGCTCGAAACTCTCAAGGGTGCAAGAATCAAGACACCAACCTATATTGACTTCAAGGAACCGAATTTGGGTTCACTTGGAGCAACGAAGCCGGAAATCTGGCATCAGGTTGCCAGGTGGAGAGATTCGCCGGCGAATGCGGAATGCCTTTCCGGAGTCTCGCTGTCGGTAGCTCTCGGAAGTTTTTCAACTGCGCTTTCGAATATTGACTCACTGCCGGATTGCTTTGATTTCGCAAAGTTTGGACCAGAAGGCGTTGGCGGTGGAGTACAAGGAATCCGGAGATTGGCTGAGGCGTGGGACGCATGTCGAGCGATCCTCATTGAAAGATCAACCGACTTGGTCGCGGTCGCCTATGCGGACCACCAGAAAGCGGCGTGTCCTCCGGTGCGTCAGGTGGTTGAAGCAGCGATTCGCTCCGGTGTCGAACGTGTTCTGATCGATACTTTTACGAAATGTGGGCGTACTTGCCTTGATTTCATTTCATTGGAGGAACTGCGATTGATACAGGATGATCTGCCGAACGGATGGTGGGCTCTCGCAGGAGGACTTAAGGTGAGCGACATTGAGTACATTAGGACAGAGGGCATTCATCCATCATGTTTGGCATTTCGCGGCGCGGTCTGCAGCCGGGGTCGAACGAGTTCGTTTGATGCTCTGCGTTATGGCGATTTACTCAGTGTATTTTCCAGGACTTCTTGGACTTGACGGTTGTTGTAAGCGACACTGATGACTGTCATTTGACTATCAGCAACGATCATGAATGGTGCCGTCGTGACTCCAAAGCGAGCAGCGACACTACGGTCGCTTGCTCTTTGAAGAGAACGAATTCCAAATTCCCTTGCAACCAACCTCGCATCCGCCAACAGATCAGAGCTGTCAAGGTTTACTGCGAGAATTTCGACGTCATCAAATTGACTGATGGCTTGATCAAGTGTGGGAAAAATCTCATAGCTGGGCGGTAGTGTTAGCGACCAAAAGGGTATGACGTAAATCCTCGCGTTGCCCGGCGTTAAAGAAGCGTCGGAACCATCAAGATCGAGAGGAGGCAGTTCAATTCTTGTATTCAGAAGGGCCTGGCGAGTGGCAAACGCGCTCGCGGCTGTATCGAATTCAAGTTGAGCTTCTTTGCTCAAACTATTCAGCCGTTTGTCGATCTCGACGTAGATCGCACGTGCGGCATCTGAATGCCTCGCAGCCTCCAACTGGGAAGCGGAGCCGGCCAGGAACCTAACGGAAACAAGATCGGGATGTTCCTCCAAAGCATTCGCTGTGGCAGTTCTGAGATCTTGGAGTTCACCTTGGTTAGCCAACCATGACTCAATGATTTGCAATAGTCGATCGTAGCGTATAGACGTGGCCAAGTCGGTGACGACCTGCGCAATATAAGGGTCTTGGGTAGCAGCGAAACGATCAACGGTGGCGACAGAAAGCTCTCTCGCAGAATCGGTTTGGTCTTGGGCTCCTAGCATCTCGATGCTTCGAAGAAGGGCCAGCAAGGCAGGCAGATTATTCGAGTCGGTGACTTCGATCAGCTGGTCAGCATGATCCGTCAGTCTCGCCACCGCACCTTGGTTGCCCAGACTGACCTGCTCACTGGCTAGTCCTAGCATGATCATCGCGGCGTCAACGTGGACTTCTTTGGGACCTGTTTCAAGAAGAGAACCCGCGAGCTCCTCAAGTTGTTTTGCCGCTCTGGCGTCTTGTAGCGAAGCCAGGTGCGAGTACGACTGCAATAGGCCACGATAGCCAATGGCTCTTTCTGACTCAGATAGTCTCGCGTCATCAATCAAGCTTAGTGACGCCTGTTTTTTGCCGTCGATCACTTCTAATAGTGTTTTTCGAGCCTGCACCCCATCCGTGATGCCGGCACGCTGTTGAAGAATCTTCTGCATGTCCTCATCGGCAGCCCTAATTCGGCTAACCCGTTCTTCGACGCTCAGGGACTTCAACTTGCTAGTTGTCGACTCGGATTGGTCCGGTTCGACGCGATCGAATGGCGGCGAGGCGTTGGGATAGGCTGGAGTGCTGGGATCATAGGTCCCGGCGGTGTCGACCCGCTGTGGTGGTGCGAGATTGGCATCGGATGCTGAGATAGGACCCAGCTCATCCCTTTCATAGCCTCCAGGAACGGGACTGGCAGCCGGCAATTCTTCGCGCATCGCTGACGTATCATCGTTGGGCTGAGTACCCGGATTCTGCGTTGTATCGATGTCCGGCGTACTTGATGTGCACCCGCTGGTCAGCAGCGAGATCGTCAAGACAAAAGCAAAGTGTTTCACGATAGATCGACACCACAGTGGTATGCCGTAAAAAGGGGGCGGCGGGGTTGGTCTTGTCATAGCGATGTCCATTTTCCAATGATCTAGCCTGATGTCGAGAGATTAGCCTAATGCACCTCTCACTTTGTTCCTAACGCCTGGTTTGATGGCTCGTGACACGGATTGACCGCTACATCTTGGTCCTTTTTTTACGGACAGTCGTGATCGGTTTTTTGTCCATAAGCGGTATTTTTATCGTGTTTCACGCGTTTACCAGTATGGATCGAATTGCCAAAACGGCCGCTGAAGGTGAGTCGATGGTTTGGGTGATGCTTCGGTTCTACGGACCGTACATGCTGCTTTTGTTCGACTGGACCGCCGCGATCATTGCGCTGATGGCCGCGATGTTTACCGTGGGTGTGCTGCGTCGAAGTGGGGAATTGACCAGCACGCTGGCTGCCGGTGTCTGCCACGGACGAATTTTTCGACCCATGGTGATTGCGTCGATCGGCATCGTTGTCGTGCAAGCGATCAATCGTGAATGGGTGTTGCCTCAGTACCGTCATGTGTTGAAGATGAAGAGCCGTGATATCGGTTCCGATGGCTGGCAAGAGGTCACCGCAAAGTACGACAAAATGCGAAGAATCTTGGTGGATGGTGAACGCGTGAAAGTCAGCGAAGGACAATTGACGCGTCCCCAGTTAAGAGTCGATGGAGATTATCCAGGCTTTGGAGACATGATCATTGCGGACAACGCATATTGGGAGTCGGGTTCTGAGTTTGGCGAAGTCGAGCATCCAGGGCGATCTGGTTTTCGTCTCGTTCAGGTTACCCGGCCTGACAGTATTGATCAGATTCCTTCGGTGTATTGGAAGGATCAACCGGTCTTGCTCACATCCCTTGATGTTGAATGGCTGGCGGACAACGAGTTATTTCTGTGCACTACGGTATCACCGGATCTTCTCGTGACGAATGTGGCATCAACTCGTCGTGCATCAATTTGGGAGCTCGCTCGTTACATCGACAATCCCGCCGTGCATAGTCCGTTGAGTCTAAAAGTGCTGTTTCATGAGCGGATGCTAAGACCGTTGTTGGACGTTATCTTGGTGACCTTGGGGCTACCACTGATGGTTAATCGTCATGGACGCAATGTGTTTGTGATGATGGCGGCGGCTATGCTCACCGTTCTGGCGTTCTTTGCGATCAAGACGTTGACCGGAGCCCTGGGTGGAAGTGGATATATGATGTCGCCCGCACTTGCAGCTTGGATGCCCATTTTGATCATGGGGCCGGTCGCCTACATGCGTTATCAAGAGGTTCAAACGGTTTGAAGGTGACGGATAGGCGGGTTACGGTCATCATCCCGACTTTCAATGAAGCGGAAAATGTTTCCGCCGCCATTGAATCCGCGAAGTCGGTTCAAGCCAATCAAGTCATCGTCGTCGATGGTGGTAGTCAGGATGACACGCGGACGATTGCACGATCGCATGATGTCGAGCTGGTAGAGTCAGATCCTGGACGTGGCACTCAACTTGCAAACGCTATGGAGGCTAGCCAGGGGGAGGTGGTTCTATTCCTGCATGCCGATAATCGGCTAGCACCTGGTGTAATTGATCAACTGAAAGAGGCGGGGTGGCCTCCATGGGGAGGTTTTCGTCAGCAAATTGATGATCGGCGGCTACGGTTTCGACTTCTCGAGTTTGGGAACAGCGCGCGCGTTCGGTGGCTGGGCCGCGTTTTTGGTGATCAAGCGATGTTCGTCAGTAGGTCGCTACTTGAGTCGGTAGGTGGAGTTCCGAGCATGCCACTCATGGAGGACGTTGAGCTATCGATGCGGCTGAGAACTCATTCGAAGCCCGTTTTATTGTCGGGGCCAGTCTACGTTGATGCAAGGCGATGGCATCGCCGCGGTGTCATCAGGCAGACAATGCTCAACTGGCGTTTGCAGTGGTTGTATGCGCGTCGTGCTAAAGCGGATGAGCTAGCCGAACGATATCGCTGAACTTGAAATCAAGATCGAACTAACAAAGCTTTAGTGAGTTCACATTCGAGTCAGACGAAGCTCACGCCAGAGTCACGCATCCGCGTGATCGCTGCAACGCAATCACCGTTTTGTAAATCAACGCCACGAATACCATCAAGGATGACGCGTGTCTCAAAGCCAAGGTCGACGGCATCGAGGGCCGTAGAAAGAACGCAGTAGTCGGTTGCGAGGCCTAAGATGTCGACGGCGATCACTCCATGTTCGCGTAAGACGTTCTCAAGATTGGTCGACTGTTTTCGAGCGTTATCAAAGAACCCACTGTAGCTATCGATTCGTCGATTACAGCCTTTTCGAATCACCGTATCGATTCGATCCGTACGAAGATCGGGAGGGAAGTTCGCTCCTGAGGAGCCTTGTATGCAGTGGTCCGGCCAGAGCACTTGTTCAAGACCATCGAGCTCAACGATATCGCCTACTTGTTGATGAGGATGCTGGCTCGCAAACGACAGGTGATCGGCGGGATGCCAATCTTGGGTCGCGATGACGAGCTCAGGCTTCGCCGACCATTGATTTGCGACTTCGATTACCTCGTCACCATTGGGGACTGCCAGTGAACCACCGGGTAGAAAATCGTTTTGAATATCGATGATGAGCAACGCACGAATCATGAGCATTGCTCCTTCCGTAGTCTTTCGCGTTGGCGGTGAAGCGACTCGCTCAGGCCGACAGGATACTCGTGAGGATTCATGAGCCGCTTGCGTGAGGCATCCAGCATCGAGCATTGTTCTCGAACACGTTGCCGAATGCTAGCAAGTGACTCCACCTCACTCACGCGTTCTCCCTGTAACAGCCATTGCCTTAACAGGGGCGTCGAAGTGCAATCATTGTTGATCGCCCGGCTTCGATGGGGATCATTTGGATCAATGATTGATGACCCTTTGCCGGAAGGTAGAAGGTCGTCATCGATCATGTCGAACTGCATCAATCCGTCACTTACAAAACGGTAAACCTGAAGCTGGCCCGGGATCGACATTTTGACGGTTTGATCCGAGAACTTCATCCTTGGTTGCCAATTGCCGTTGTCATCTTGGATCGCGCCCAACTTGTAGACTCCACCAAGTGCGGGTTGATCGTATGCCGTAGCGAGTTTCGTACCAACACCCCAAACGTTAATGGATGCACCTTGGCTGATCAGACTCTCGATCGTGTGCTCATCCAGATCGTTGGAAGCGACGATGGTGGCATTGGGAAATCCAGCTTTATCAAGCATTTGACGGGCTTGGTTGCTCAGATACGCCAGATCACCGCTATCGAGGCGTATGCCAATCATTTCATGGCCTCGAGCACGAAGTTTTTGTCCGACATCAATCGCATTGTTGATGCCTTCTAAGGTATCGTAGGTGTCGACCAAGAATACGCAGTTACCAGGCATCGAATTAGCATAGGCCTCGAATGCCTCGTGTTCCGATTGAAAAGACATGACCCAACTGTGTGCGTGGGTTCCCTTGACGGGAATTCCAAAAGTCTTACCGGCCAATACATTGCTTGTGGCACTGCAGCCACCAACGTATGCGGCGCGGCTTGCCGACAAGCCACCGTCAATTCCCTGAGAGCGTCTCAAGCCGAACTCGAGAACAGGATGCTCTCCTGCCACACTCACGATGCGATTTGCCTTTGTGGCGATCAGCGTTTGAAAGTTGATGATGTTAAGCAAGGCTGTTTCAAGCAATTGACCTTGGGCGATGGGGCCGGTGACACGAAGGATAGGTTCTCCGCCGAAAGCAATAGTCCCCTCTGGCATGGCATCAATATCGACACAAAGCTCAAGTCGGCGCAAGTAGCTGAGGAACTCATCTTCAAATAAAGATTCGCCATCATTGCCTTTCAGGCCTGCGAGATAGTCAGTATCTGACTCATCGAAATGAAATCGATCCAAGTAGTCAGCGACAGCTCCCAAGCCTGCTGTTACCGCGTAGGCCGATTTGAAGGGTGCATTGCGAAAGTAAAGATGAAAAGTCGCTAGTCGTTCGGCTCGACCGGTACGCCAATATCCATAGGCCATCGTCAACTGATAAAGGTCAGTTAGTAATCCCAGCGACGTCGATGGATGTTGATTCATATGATGATTACTCCGTGGAAAGAGCTTCGTTCACGGGGGATTTGTCAGTTCTTGCCCATTACATCATCCCGTATTTGCGAGGCCTCCGCTTTCAGGAATTCGCGAATCGACTGGGGAAACTTCATGCAGTTCTCGTTGTGGATCGCACCAAAGAGCGCATAGAGATACATCGCATGAAAGAGACCCTTTTGATATCCACGATGTAGACGGTCGACCATCACTTGTTCGAAAGCGCGGATGGCTGTCGCATCGCGTAGATCTTGCAAAGTTTGTACCCCGACAAGCTCTAAATCTCGTGCAACCACGGGCCCAAGGTTGAGTAGGTCGAAGCAGGGAGTCGAAGGAGGGCGACTATCACGACGAAGCTTCAGGCGGATTGCCCCTTTGGACTTTTCGATAGCGATCCATTTTCCACATTGGGTCGCCATCAGTACGCCTCTAGCCTCCTCTGCAGCCGCGCACTTTCGTACTTTGGGCATCAACTTTCGCCACGAATCTTCATCACTGGATAGGCTTCTTGCCACTTCAGAAGGGCAGAATGTCTTGTCTTCATCGCGTTCTTGAGCGATTTGTAGGAGCGTTTGTCGAATGACCTTTTCTGGCACCGGGGCTCGTCGCTTTGACGAGCTCACAACTGAGCTCTTGGATGAGCGGTCTCGTAGACGTTTCTCAAGTTGGCTGCACTGACGTGCGTGTAAATCTGCGTGGTCGCAAGGCTAGCATGGCCAAGAAGCTCTTGGACGCTACGAATATCTGCCCCCGCATCCAATAGATGGGTTGCAAAGCTATGCCTTAGCGTGTGTGGGCTCGTGCGGCTATCAAGCCCCGCGATCGCGATGTACTTTTCGAGCATTCTTCCGACGCTCCGGGTCGTCAGCTGATTCCCAAAACGATTGACAAAGATGGGGGCCAGGAGCCCCATGGAACACGCCTTCTCGCTCCTGCTACGTTTGGCTTGGTACCTTTCAATGGCATCGATCGCGAACGAGCCGAGTGGTGCTATCCTTTCTTTGCGGCCCTTGCCACGGACCTTAACGATTTGCTCTTCGACATCGACATCTCCATCGGTCATCCCCACAAGTTCGCTGACCCGCAGCCCTGCGGCATACATCGTTTCAAGAATGGCTCGGTCTCGCAGCCCTGCGGTGTTACCTGCAGGGGGAGCCGTGAGAAGTCGCCCAATCTCTTCGTTACTCAAAACATGGGGTAATTTCCGCTGCCGCCTTGGGTTGCGAAGAGGTTTTGCAGGATTGTGGTCTGATAGACCTTCACGAATGGCAAACTTATAGAAGCTGCGTATGGAGGCAAGTTTTCGTGAAATCGTTGATCTTGCGTAGCCGGCTTGCCCAATAGCTGACTGAAATTCCCTCAACTTACTGGGGTCAATATCTGCGGGCTGTGGGCAACGTCCGCTATCTTGTTCCAGCCATTCGGCTAGACCGATCAGATCCTCGCGATAGGACTTGATGGTCAACTCGGAAGCATTGCGTTCCTGCGCCAAATGGGTGAGGAATCTTGCGATCTCTTTACGCATGTTGGCTTATTGGAAGTCTTCAATCGATAGGCTATCGAATTCCTCACCAGCCATGAATTCGATCTCGTCACCGGTTGTGGCGTCGCTCTCCATCGGCACTGCGTCACGAATCTTCTGACTAAGCATGGCCGCGTCGTGCCAATCAAAATCCAACTCAGGGTTGGCGGCAAACTTTGCCAATTGGCGGAGAGTTTCCTCTCGGTTCTCATCATCAAACAGAAAAACGTACCTCTGATCTCCCTTGACCAGAGCCAGAACATTCACTTCGCGATCAAATTCGTTCATGTAACATCCGACGATATCGGAGAATCCCTACTTGCCCAGAACCTCACTAGTATCGGCTAAGTGGGAATCGAACGATGAACTCGCTTTCTCGCTTGCCGCCACGGGCTGCGAGCATTTCGGTGAAGTGAAGGTGACAACAGAAACGAATGAAATCATCGCTACGTTTGAGATATCCTTGCCAACCGCTTCCGCGTGCGTCATCACCGGTTTCTACGTAATCGGCAAGCTTTGACGTGAAATATGGATCGTCACCTTTATACAAACGAGTGTGTACCAATACCGGATCGTGACTGACCGTTAGTTGTGGCGGTAGCGGCTGTGGAGGATCTGGAATCAGGTCCGTCGGGTTGGGCCAGTCCTCGGGAAGCCCGGAACCCACCATGTCGAATTCGTCGTTTGTAGAAGCGGTCATCGCATTAGGGCCGGATTCCAAATACGTGCCCAAATTTCCATCGAACGATGTTTGCGAGTTTGGAGCCATTGGCTCGATGGGCGTTTGCGTTGCGAGCTGCTTGCGCGCTAATTCGAATTCGGTCTCATCGACGATCCACGTTTCGATACGCTCTTCAGCTTTAGTACCCCATGGCATGCCGTAGCCTGGTGGAATTGGGTGGAAACCCTCATTGGCTGCATACCAATGCGTCGTGATGGCCATTCGAGGCGGATAAAAGGGATCGAAATCGGTAACAGATCCGACAACGATCGCCTCGACGTCTAGGTGCTTGGCTAACGCCTGAAAGTCCTGGCCATCTCGAGGCATTCCATGCATCAAAGCGTAGGAATTAATCGCCTGCTGCGTGGCTGTGACCGGTAAGACTTCGAAGCCCGGTACAGACTGGATGGCCTCGTAATAGGCATTTGTGACCGCATCGGCGTCGAGTGTTGGGCTATCGCTCTGGTTGTAGAACGGAACGACAGCGACTAGCTTGAGTTGGGGAAACGGGTTGTGAAACCGCTCGCGCACACGCGGATGGGGAAGGTACCGGCAGCCTCCCAAAAGGCTTACCAGCCCAAGAATTACCAGGAAGTTTGTAAGCAAACGAGTGCGCATCACCAAAATCGCCGACTAATCGGCGCGCTGCACTCCACTCCCAAAAGGTCTTTCGGCAACGCTGATGAGATTCTTCGGGCAAAGCCAGGAAAATCCTGATTTTCAGAAGTACTAGATAGCGGCATACCTTGCCGATTCGCATCAGTTGGCAGTTCGCTAAAGCCTTTCGGCAATCGCTGTGTCGACCAGTGATGCGTAAAGCGGGCTACTTTCGAGTTCATCCTCCTGATCAACATCCAGCATGGCATCGATAGTTGGTCGCGTTAATTGGCGACGGGAACCAAGAACTGACTCCGCCGGTTCATTCGGAAGCGATTGATTGAGAAAGCTTAGCAATCCGGTGAGATCATCGACGAGAATCAACCCGTCACCGTTCGGGTCGATTCTTGCATCATAGTCCACCGTTCCAATCGAGCTATTGAGTCCAGCAACAAGCAAGACGATGTCATCGACCAAGACAAAGCCGTTGCCGTCAGCATCGAATGGCAGGATATTGAACTGGAATTCAAAGTCACCTCCAGATGTGCCATCACCCGATACGGAACTACCGGATTGACTGGTAAATTCACCGTCGAGTGCTAAGCCCGTGGGTGAGACGATGAAGTCTCGCACGATTAGTCTCAGTCGGTCATTATCAAGGCTCTGTTGCAACTGGATCTCCGCAATGCGGTTTTCCGTGTCGTAGGTTACAGAAGCCTGCAACAAGGGATTTACTGAATTAATCCCGAGAATGTCGAAGTCATTACTCGTCGGATCGCTATCCAAATCGCTATCGAACTCAACATAGACTTGATTCAGGTTTGGCCACGGAAGAGGCGTTAGCTGTTGGTGATCAGTCGGAATAACGGCTCCGAGTTTGAGTGTTGGATCAAGCTCAGCCCTGAACGAAGAACTCCAATTCGAAGATCCGAGCCGAACGGATTTGATTCTTGGGCCTAGTCGGCTGATATCAAGGAGATGGTCTTCGATCTCTCCATCGGTTGCATAATTGTCTGGTGAGAGTCCACCTACCGTGCTAATTCGGAAGCGACCGAGCACTTGATCATCAACGGCGTCTATTGGCACGGGAACCGAAATGGTTTGCGTCCCCGAAGTCACTGCAAGGGAAGTTGCGCCAAAAAGCGATTCGGAGTCTGGGTCGAGATGATTGTCGCCGTTGAAGTCGATCCAAGCATCGAGCAATCCATCAGCCGAGGCGGTCACTTCAAACGTCCAATCCCGCCCAGCCAGAATTGGGGCTGTCCAAATGATTCCGTCTTCATCATCCCCATTCAGGTCATCTCCATTGGCTACGGACGTCGCTTGCGATCCTAGCTCGCCATCAACGGCCGCCCCGAGATAGGGACCGTTGATCACATGGGCAGGGCCAGGTTTACGTTGTCGATCAATGCGTAGATCGCTCACGCCAACACTCAACTCACCGGAGTCTGAACCAGCAATTAGATTGATAGCATCGAATGAAGCGTCGCGTACGAAGAAGGTCGAAGATGTGCCCAATTGGCCGTTATCGAGTCGATCTAGCGGGTCCATCCAAACCGTGATCTCGTCATCGCTGCCGGCGACGTAGCGAATCTTTACAAGCACGGTCTGGCTCCCGCCGCTCACCACGGATTTCCCCGTCCCGGGAGGATTCGCATCTGACGCGGCCAGGGTTCCTGAGTCACCACCCGCCGACCCGCCAATACCCGCTGGTACATCAGTGAAGTAGTCAAACTGACCACTTCCGAAGTCATTGCCAAAAGCGAGTGTCGTGACGCCGTCGCTGGCCAATTCAATTCCTCCAAAGGCATCACTCAAGTCACCGTCGGCAAAATCAAACTGCAGGTTAAATCGGATATAGATCGTGTCTTCATCGGTATCATCCCTTTCAAAGTCCGACACGACCGCGACGGATTCTCTCGCATCATCAATATTGCCGGACGCACTATCACCGGAAATGGTGATCGATGAAGACGGGCTATCAATTTCCACGATTGATCGGAACTGAGGCCGCAGAAAGTCATTTGGGGCATCTCCGAAATCAATCGGGCCACGGACAAAGTCGATGTGATCATCCAACAGGAGGCCCAAATCCGCATCATCGATCCGTCCATCCGCATTGAAATCAGCAGCCGGATTGAAAAACGCATTCGCACCATCGATGAGGCTGATCATGGTCTGGAGATCATCCGCGTCCTTGTCTCCATCAAAATCGAGATCACCCAAGCCTGCCCCGAAAATCGTCGAGGTGAAAAGGCCGGGAATACGCTGCACGTTCGTGTTTCCGGTGCGTTCGGTGGTTACAACAGTGGCAACGTGGTTGCCGTGCTGCAAACCCTGGAAGCCATAGATGAACTGATCACGATCGATTTGGCGAGCCTGGTTAGATTGTCCTATCTGATCGATAACCTCGGTATCGCTCAGACTCGCGGGAAGATTCAGGAATACATGAACTGTTTCAGCTGTCTTATCGAGTGATTCGATGATTAGGTCTCGATTTTCATTAATTCCGATTTCATAGGGAAGGAAGGTAGCCAAATCCGAGATGGGTTTGAGACGGTCGACATAAATCGTTTCTCGGAAATCACTAAATACCGCCGGTCCACCATCGATTCGTCGCCTGAATGCGCGGGCGTCGAGGTAATGGATCCCCTCGCTAAGCTCGCTCGCATTGATCACTTGACGAAACTCACCATCGCCATCTGATGTCAGCGGACTGCTCTTTGAGAAAAACTGCTCGAAGCCGTACGCCGGGCTCCCCGGCGTCACAATATCAACGTTGCCATTTCCATTGATGTCTGTTCCACCGTCGACACGAAGCAGCGCGCTATCGCCATCCGCGTCGAAATCGCGAAGCTCAGAATCGCCCAGTAGACTAACGGCTTGTGTTTGAAGCCGAGTGGTGAACTCATCGGTGGTAATGACTGAGATATCGTTTAGGCGTACCGTTCCGTTCTCAAAGTCATTTGGCGCGGGTGTGCCACCCGCAAGAGTTGCGGTGGAACCAAGGATCTCGAGTCCCGATGGCGCTCGCGGTGTTGGCAATCCGTAGATCACATATCCCGAGCCGTGGAAGTCGTTATTGGCATTTGCGTTCCGTGGCACGCGAATATCAACTGTTCCCGTTGCTGACACTGTAACGACCTCGGGAATATCGTCGAAAGGATCAATCAAACCGCTAGAAGCGTTTCCTGTCAGTTCGATCAGCCGCGTCCCTGGTGCAAAGGCTGTTTGCACAGTTCGCTGATCAAATCCACCATCGCCCCGGTTCGAGAGTCCAACAACCATCGAGTTTTCACGTTCGTAGATGTAGAGACCTTCGTTATCAATCCAGCGTTCTAAAAAGTTACCGCGACCATGGGTGTTGCGAATACCCACGAGTGTTTCGACGGTATTTCCAAAGACACCCCCCAACGCATCGCCTCGGCCCGCTTTTGGAAAGTCCCTTCCATCTCCAAATTCTTTTCCGTTCAGATAGACAACGGTGTTGCCTGGGTAGGTCAACGTGAATGCTTGTGCAACGTTCGCTAGCGCTGACGGGCCGAAGTCATCATGGCTGTTGACGAATAGAACGCCTTGGGATCCGTTGTGCAGGCCGTCATCACTAAGGTCCAATAGGGAGTCGCGGATATTCTGCCAGGCATTTGGGGTTCCAGGCGAATCAAGATTCCCACGTAGAGCGAAGAAGGCCGAGAAGTCCAAGGCGTCGCGGTTGCCTCCGACCCGCCCCGGATCGTTAGGGTCGATGTTCTTGCGAACGTAAGACTGCATCAGTCCGCGATCACCATCAAGCACTTCACTATATGAAAAGACATGTCGGGTTGATCCATCAAGTAGCGTATCGGGATGTGATCGGTAAATCGCTTGATCAACGAAGTCCATCACCCAAACCGGGAAGTGCTTGGCTGCGTCGAAACGAAAACCATCAACCCCAATCTCTTGGACCATCCATTGGAGGTATCGCATTTGCATGCCCAGGGCATTTTCCAGAACAGGATCTCCCGCAGTGGGGTCTTCAGTGTTGAAGGGATAGATCGCGATATCAGATTGACCTGTCGATGGATTGAAAACGAGGATTGGGTCGAGGTCTGTGTCTGGGTAAAAGCGAAGATTCTCTTCGGTCGGGATATTCGCCAGTCGTCCAAAAGCGGGGACTGTACCCGCGGGGATGTTATTAGGATCGTTGGGGTCGACTGGGTGACGAATGAATTGATGGTTCGTTGAATGGTTGATGTCTACCAAGCCAGAGAGTCTTCC